>JAFGQP010000333.1 GCA_016935635.1 Sedimentisphaerales bacterium | reverse complement strand
ATGTCCGGCGATAAAATACAAATGTCCAAAGTCGCAGCCGCGGCGGCGGTGCGTTTGCTGAGCCGCCTTGATCTGGTCGGTGTGGTGGTTTTTGATGGTGCCAGCCACTGGCTGGTACCGATGACCTCGGCAGAAGACAAAGAGGCGATTGTCGGCCGGATCGGCAGCATTGAATCCGGCGGCGGAACCACGATGGGACCCGGGATGGAAGATGCGTTTGAGGCCTTGAGCGAGGCTACTGCGGCGGTCAAGCATATCATTCTGCTGACGGATGGACAGACCTCCGATCGGGATTTCTGCATCGAAATGGGGGAGAAAATTGCACAAAGCCAAATCACTGTATCCACGGTTGCTGTGGGTGAAGAAGCGGACGGACCATTGCTGTTTAATATAGCCAAGGGTGCTAAAGGGCGATTTTATCAGGTGGTGAATCCCGGAGACATTCCGAAAATCTTTGTTAAAGAGGCCCAGGTGGTTCGTCGTCCGCTGATTATCGAAACCAGCTTCATCCCGCAGATCACATTTGGACTGAGCGAAATCCTGCGAGGGCTGTCCGGGCCGCTGCCGGGACTGGATGGGTATATCCTGACCGGGCCGAAGGCGGGCCTGGCCCAGACGGTACTGAGCAGTCCGGAGGGGGATCCGATTCTGGCGACCTGTCAGTCCGGGCTGGGCCGCTGTACCGCACTGACGACGTCGGCGGATGCCCGGTGGGCGACGCAGTGGCTATCGTGGAGCGGATATGAGCGATTCTGGGAACAGCTTGCGCGATGGACGGCCCGGCCGGCGCAGCCGACGGATTGTGAAGTGATCACCGATGTCAGCGGGCGGCAGGTGACGGTATATGTGGATACATCGACCGGCGCAGAAGGCGCAGCGCCGATGACGAGTCTGGAGGCAACGGTGATTGGGCCGGATATGCAAAGCAGGCCTCTGCCTTTGACCCAGGTTGGCCCGGGACAATATCGCGGCAGTTATGAGGCGGGACCGGCGGGCAGCTATCTGGTGAATCTGCGGTATCAGCGGGCCGGCGGGGAGGGGAACCCTGTTCGGCTGATGCAGACGCCGATTACGGTTCCCTTTGCGCCGGAATTCAAGGATATGAAAGACAACGCGGCACTGCTCAATGAAATCTGCTCCATCACCGGCGGCAGAATGCTGTCGGCAGAACCCGCCCGGGCGGATTTATTCCATGCCGAAGGGCTGAAATTTCCGCGGACGGAAACTCCGCTGCTGGAACTATTGATGCTGATCTGGGTGGGGGTGTTTCTGATGGATGTGGCAACGCGCCGGGTGTCGGTGGATTTTGCCGCGATGGCACGACGTACCCTGAGTTTCTTTAAACGCAGCAGCAAGGCCGAGCAGGCCGATGCTACCCTGGCCAAGCTGAAGGCCAAGCAAAAGGCCGTTCATCAGCAATTGACGGTTCATGCCGCCAAACGGTATCAGCCGCCCAAAGAGACGCCCGCTCGGCAAGTACCCGGGACGACGAAGATACACGAAGAAAAACCGATTGAACAGCTCGCGGCGGCAGAGACCAAGCCCAAAGCTGAGCAGCCCGCCCCGGCTGGACATATCGATCAATTGTTGAAAGCCAAGCGCAAAGCCGCGGGTAAAAAGGAACAGGAATGATAGAAAAATTGACATTATATATAAAACGGGAGGCATAGTATGGCGCCGATAGAGGAAGTGCAGAAACAGTGTGAGCAGTTTCGCAGTACGTTTGAATCGCTTGCAGCGGAAGTCGGCAAGGTGATCGTGGGACATCAGACCATTGTGGAAGATGTGCTGATCAGCCTGTTTGCCGGCGGGCATGTGCTGCTGGAAGGGGTGCCGGGGCTGGGCAAGACACTGCTGGTGCGGACGCTGAGTTCGGCGCTGTCGCTGTCGTTTCGCCGCATCCAGTTTACGCCGGATTTGATGCCGGCCGATATTATTGGTACGCACATTATTCTGGAAGACCACGCCACCGGCCGGCGGGCGTTTGAGTTTCAGCCGGGGCCGGTGTTTGGGCAGATTATTCTGGCCGATGAAATCAACCGTGCGACGCCCAAGACCCAGTCGGCGATGCTGGAGGCGATGCAGGAACACTCGGTCACCAGCGGCGGGACGATTCATCGCCTGCCGGAGCCATTTCTGGTGCTGGCGACACAAAACCCGATTGAGCAGGAGGGCACCTATCCTTTGCCGGAAGCCCAGCTTGACCGGTTCTTCTTCAAGCTGCTGGTGCCTTACAGCAGCCGCGACGAATTGAAGTTTATCCTGGACCGGACGACGACGGGGCATACGCCGCAGGTCAATCCGATTCTCAGTGCTGAGCAGATTCTGGAAGCACAGCAGCTGGTTCGCAAGGTGGCCGCGGCCGACCATGTGCAGGATTATGCCATCCGGCTGACACTGGCGACGCATCCGAAAGGACAATATGCAACCGACAAGGTCAATCAGTTCGTGCGATTCGGCTCCTCGCCCCGTGGTGTGCAGGCCCTGATGCTGTCGGCCAAGGTGCGGGCCATGATGGACAAGCGCTACCATGTCAGTTTTGACGATATTCGCAAATCGGTTCTGCCGGCGCTGCGGCATCGCATTCTGCTGAATTTCGAAGGGCAGGCTGAGGGCATCACCAGCGATGATATCCTGGCTGATATTCTGAACCAGGTGGCGACGACCGGCCCGGAAAAATAAAAAACGATAACCATGGAACCCATCATACATACAAAACGGAAATTGACGGATTTGCTGGACCCTCAGTTCATGGCGCGGCTGGATGGACTGGACCTGGCCAGCCGCCGGATGCTGCGGGGCCAGACCCAGGGCCAGAGACTCAGCAAGCGTCGCGGGCAAAGCGTGGAGTTTGCCGACCATCGGCAGTACACCGCAGGCGATGATTTACGATTTCTGGACTGGAATATCTATGCCCGCCTGGAGCAGTTATTTTTAAAGCTGTTTCTGGAAGAGCAGGATTTGACGCTGCATATTCTGATGGATGTCAGCGAATCGACGACGATGGGTCAGCCCAGCAAGGCCCTGTTTATCCGCAAGATGGCCGCGGCGCTGGGTTATGTTGGCGTGGTGCATCATAACCGTGTCGCCATCAGTGCCTTTGCCAATGGGGTTACGATGCAGCTTGCCAACCAGCGCGGGCGGGGCTGCATATCGCGGCTGGCGGAGTTTTTGCTGACGGTTGAAAACGGCGGCCCAACGGCTTTTGAGAAGGCCTGCAAACAGGTCGTCCAGGATCGCATCGGCTCCGGCGTAGTGGTGGTGCTGTCGGATATGCTGTTCAAAGAAGGCTACGAGGCGGGATTGAAGCGGCTGTTCAGCCGGCATTATGATGTGTATGTGATTCAGACGCTCAGTCCGGAAGAACGCCAGCCGACGCTGAGCGGGGATTTGAAGCTGGTGGATGTCGAGGATGCCGATACGGCGGAAGTGACCATGAGCGCGGCATTAGTGAGCTATTATCGCAAGACGCTGGCGTCCTATTGCGACCAGTTACAGCAGTTTTGTACGCGGCATGGGGCCGGGTATGTGCTGGCCGGCAGTGATGCTTCGGCGGAGCGGCTGACGCTGAATACGCTGCGAAAATCAGGATTATTACGATAAGAAAAATATACCCAACGGGTATGATTATTCCGCGAGCAAAAGAAGCAAGTGGTTGAAGCTGCTGTACTTAGCCGCGACGAAACGGAAAATTTCAAGTAGGATCAGTATAAAATACGATGGAATGGCTTAGTCCAATGATAGGAATCTGGGCGGCGGCAGTGAGTGTGCCGCTGCTGGTTCTGCTATATTTCCTGAAGCTCAAGCGTCGGGAGCAGTTGATTTCCAGTACGCTGCTGTGGAAAAAGGCGATTCAGGATATGCAGGTCAATGCGCCGTTTCAGAAGATACGCCGCAATATTCTGCTGCTGCTTCAGCTGCTGGCACTGGGGGCGATTCTACTGGCGCTGGCCGGGCCGGTGCTGCGGATGATGGGCACTGGGCCCAGGCGATATGTCCTGCTGATAGACCGTTCGGCCAGCATGAATGCGACGGATATTCTGCCCAGCCGGCTGGCCGAGGCCAAACGACAGGCCAGGGTCTTTGTCGAATCGCTTCCCAAAGACCGGTTGTTTTCCCTGAATCAGGCTCAGACGCAGGTGATGGCGATTGCATTTGATAAAACAGCCAGGGTCGTCTGCAATTTTACCTCGGACCGCCAGCAGCTGTTTCGGGCAATTGATGCGATTGAACCGGGAGATGGGGCATCGCAGATTGGGCAGGCGCTGGTTGCGGCGCGGGCGTTTGCTCAGCCGGTTGAGGCCGATGCCAGCAACCAGAGTGCAGAAGCGCCGGCCCGCCTGCTGCTGTTTTCGGATGGGCGGATTGAAGACCTTCCGCAGCAGGCCGTCGGTCAGGATGAATTGGAATACTATGCGATAGGGCAGCACCCGGACAATCTGGGGATTATTGCCATGCAGGCCCGGCGGGATTTTGAAGATACCCAGCGCGTGGATGTCTTTTTGACGCTGGCCAATTATGGCCCGAATTCGGCGGCGTCGGATGTGGAGTTTGCAGTCAATGAGACGGTGGTTTCCGTTCGTCCGGTGAATGTGGACAAAGAAAGCCTTGCTTCGGATGGCCAGACGATGCTGGCGGGCAAAATGTCGATGGAATTTTCCTTCCGCAGCGATGAGGCGGCGGTGGTCAGCGTGCGGGTTTTAAAGGCGGATGCCCTGCTGGCGGATAATACGGCCTATGCGGTGGTGTCGGCACGGAAGAATTTGTCGATTGCGCTGGTGTCGGAAGGAAATGCGGTGCTGCGGTCGGCCCTGAAGGCCTGCGGACCGGGCCGGCTGGATGAAATGACCGCCGCGGAGTTTGAAGCGAAAGCAACAACGGATTTTGTAGTCCAGCAGCCTTATGATGTGATTGTGCTGGATAACGTCACGATTCAGACGCGGCCGCGTGCCCGGTACCTGGTGTTCGGGCAGCCGCCGGCCGGAATCGATGTCACTGTCGGCGGCGAGTTGGAAAGCCAGTTTGTGGCCGACTGGCGGGCACGTCATCCGGTCTTGCAGTATGTGAATTTGAATACCCTGTTTGCGGCTCGGGGGCTGATGCTCCAGATGCCGCGGGATGCGGAAATTCTGGCTGAATTCACCAAAGGGCCGGCCATCAGCGTGCTGCGGCGGCAGGGCAGTGTGTTTATCCTGACGGCGTTTGACGTGCTGGCGACCAACTGGCCGTTTGAGCCGGGCTTTGTGCTGTACTGCTATAATGCGATGCAGTATCTGGCCGCACAAGCCTCCGCCGAGACCGATGGTTCGCTGCGGCCGGGCGAGCCGATTATCGTCGAGGGATTGCCGGCCAGGATGGAAACCACCGTGACCGGACCGGGAATAGAGTCGCTGAAGCTGACTGCAACGGATGCGGGGCTGGTCCGGCTGCCGGCGGCAGAACACGCGGGATTGTATCGCATGGACTTTGCCGGACGCGAGGCTAAATATTTTGCGGTCAATCTCAACGATGAACAGGAAAGTCGGATTGAGCCGCTCAAGACCCTGACCCTGTCAGGACAGGAAGTCAAGGCTGCGGCAAAACCCCTGTCGCGGGCGAATCTGCCGCTGTGGCCGTACCTGGTGCTGGCGGCGCTGGGGTTGTGTCTGCTGGAGTGGTGGGTTTATACGGGTAAGATGAAGTTATAGACAGTGTTCAGGAGCGATGGCTATTAGATTATGCTGGCGGCAATGGATACATTCCGGCTGCGATTCAGTGAGCGGCTTTGGCGCATCAGCCCGATGCGGCTTGCGGGGCCGTCTTTGGATAAGGAGCTTCGCACGGCCAGCCGGCACAAGCGCACCTATGGCTATCGCCTGCTGTATGTAGTCGGGCTGCTGCTGATGGTCTTGCCGTATTGGACGGATGCGTTCTATGTCGGACGAACCCCCATCCCCCTGCAGCAGGCTCGTATGGCCGAGGGAGTTATTCACATCACCTCGAGGGTGATGTGGTTTCAGTTTTTGACGCTGCCGATGGCCTCTGTGATTCTGCTTTCCGGGGCGTTCAGTGAGGAAATCGCCAAACGGACGCTGGGGGTTCTGATGACTACGCCGATCTCGGGCTTTCAGATGGTGGCGGGCAAACTGCTGTCGGCATTGTCGCAACTGGTGATGCTGATGCTGCTAAGTGTGCCGATCCTGATGATTATGGGTATTTATGGCGGGCTGGATTGGCGATTTATTGCTGCGGCGACGGGATTGACGATCTGCTGTTCGCTGACAGCGGGTCTGATGACAGTGTGGGTTTCGACCTATTTTAGGCGAGCCACCGTGGTCATTATTGTTGCACTGCTGCTGTTGACGATGGTCTATATCGTAGTTCCGCAGTGTTTGCCCGGAGGCAATTGGCTGGGGTATATCAATCCGCTCAACATTTTCGTGTTGGTGGAAACATCCCTCTATCAAGGAATGTATTATGATTATCATGATTTAATTATTAAACTGATTGATGATGCATTATTGGCCCCGTGGATTTCGTATTCTGTTACTGTTCCTTCGTGGGTTTCGTATCCTGCGGCTGTTCCTTATGGGCTGTTTTGTATTTTTCAGGCGATGGTATCATTTGGTTTATTGATCTGGTCTGCAAAACGTGTACGGAAAAAAGGCTATCAGTTGTTTTCAGGTCAAAGCCGGCTGACCCGCTGGTTTACCGAGCCCTCTGAAAAATCCCAGCGGCCCATCGGCGGAAAACCGATTGAAATCAAACCGCTGCGGACGGTGACGGGCAATGCAATGATCTGGAAGGAATTGCGAACCCCGATGCTGCGGCGGCGAAAGTTGAAATTAGCCGCGATTGTCTCTCCGCTGGTTTTACTCAACGCGATTTTATTTCTGTCTGTGATAGGTATGCAAAGCCAGGCAAGATGGCTTGAGACGATGATGCCGCTGCTATTTATTATGATAGGCCTGTCTCCTTTTGTCCTGACCTTGTTATTTTCGGCCGGAGCGATCAGCAGTGAAAAGGAAAATGGGACCTGGCCGATATTGCTGGCGACGCCCTTGTCAGCCTGGACGATACTTCTGGGCAAGATCGTCGGCATTATCAAGAAAACCTGCGTTTACTGGCTTTCTGTGATGGGGCTTCTATGGATTTTGATTTATGTCGGCCAATGGCACCCGGTTACATTTTTGCTTGTTTTACCAATTGCCGGCCAACTGTTTTTGTGGATCTGTGCATCAGGACTCTTCTGGGGCAGCCTGGTCCGCAAAACAGCTACATCGGTTGTATTAACACTCCTTTCTCTGGTTGTTTGCTGGGGGTTTGGAACCTATGTGATACACGTTATCATCGAGTATTGGTGTCTTGGCAATGGCTTCTTGCGGTACAAGTGGCTTTTTGACAGTCTGATGTGTCTGAATCCGTTTGTGCAGCTTGGATCCATCCTGCAGAGAGAATACAGTTGGCCGCTGCGAAGTCTCAAAAGTGTAGTTCATTCTACTGTATTTTTGTTTGCTGCTTTTGTGTTATATTCTATCATGTCTTTTGTGCTTCTGGCGATAACCCAGCGCCTGATTCGACGACGGATATTTTAAAACGAAATAACTGAAATGAATATAAGGGGCAAAGTTATGTGTCGATGGTTAAAAGTAATATTGTTGATGTGGTGTGCGGCCGGGGTGAGTTTTGCGGCCAAAGAGTCGCCGCTGAATGTGGATGTATTTTTCGGCTGGGACGGCTGCTACAAGCCGATGGAGTGGATGCCGGTGGAAATCAATATCTCCGGCACACTCAAAGAACCGTTTGCCGGTCGGGTTGAACTGTCCGGCCAGCAGGACGGCCTGAACCGGCTCAATGTTGCCCATGAGTTTGTGCTGACGCCGCAGATGCCGCTGTATGTGCCGCTGTCAACCAAGCTGACGTATGCCGCCGATAGCTGCACGGCGCAGATTAAAGACGACCGAGGCCGGGTGGTCTGGTCCAGCGATTTTATGTTATGGGATTTTTCCCAGAACAGCCGCGGCCTGATGGCTATCAACCAGCAGGATTTGCTGATTGGCCTGGTGGGGCGCGGGAAATTCGGCCTGGTGATGCTGCCGGAAAAAACCGCGACACTGTGCAGCGAAGGATCCGGCGAGGTGTACCTCAAAGATAAACTGCCCAGAGCCATGCCGTGGGACTGGACCGGCTATGTCTGCCTGGATGCCCTGATTTTGTACGACCTGCAATGGGACAGCATCCGTGCCGAACAGTGGAAGGCCCTGACCGAATGGGTTTCCAACGGCGGCCGGCTGATGGTGGTTCTGGGGTCCAATCCCATACCCGTCGATTGTCCGCTGCTTACGATGCTGCCGCTGGATATTGCCCAGCAGCAGCAGATGAACGTCGATGCCGCACTGGATAAAGTCGGCACTGGAGCGGTCGTGCCTGCCTGGCCCATCACACTGCGGCCTGATGCGGTTATGTGGAAACTTGAGGCCAACAGCAGCGGCCAGGGCAGCTTTGCCACGGGCTGGACGGGCTTCGGCAAGGCGGCGGTGCTGGGATTTGACCCCGATCTGCTGGCGGAGGCTTTCAAAAAAGAGCCAGAAAAACTGTGGATTCGCTGGCTGGGAAAGATTCTGGAAGAGCCCATGGAAGAAGCCCTGGACAATGCCGGAAACAGGATTCTTGAAAGTGAGAATCCAGCATCGATGGGTATTCTGACTGAGACGTTGTCACGAAAGCTGGTATGCAAATCCGAGCTGCCTGCCGACAAAGATGCGAATTCAGGAAATCAATACCGCCGTTCCTATAATTATCGTGTCAATCCGGGCCTGTCGGCGGCCAACCGGGTGATGGAGTTTCTCTATGATATCCCGCAGATGCGTCCGCTGAGTGTCTGGTGGGTGGTGCTGCTGCTGGTCCTGCTGGCGGTGCTGCTGGGGCCGGTGGATTATCTTCTGCTCAAAAAAATCGACAAACTGCCCTGGACCTGGGTGACCTGTGCGGCCTGGATTGTCATTTTCTCGGCAGGCTCCTACTGGGGCGTCCAGGCTCTGCGTGCCGGCGATATGCAGGTTCGTGCAGTATCCGTCAGCGATGGATTCTCCGGCGGTGCCGGCTGGAACACCGGCTATTGCGGACTGTTCTCGCCGGGCAGTGAATCCTATATCCCCACCAAATTGAAACGCAAGCAATGGTGGTCGGCGGTGGCGCCCTCCCAGGACTATATGTAT
>JAFGQP010000332.1 GCA_016935635.1 Sedimentisphaerales bacterium | reverse complement strand
GATGCCTCCTCCTGTGATAAGGAGGTATTCTATCACAATGACATTTTTAGTCAATGAACTTTTGAGTTAATGTGCGTAACGTGAGATACTAATCCTATTCTGCTATACATGCTTCATGATTTTTGAGCAATATGCCTTCTAAAATTCTTTGTCACAGCATCACGGCATCGTTTTGTCACAGAAGGGCCAACTGTAATTATAAGTTTTCTAAGCGTTTCCCATTCAAAGAAACCTCTCTTGCCCAAAAATATCATTTTTCCCGAAACAAAAACCAACCCACCCGTCCTGAGAAAGAGAAGTTGATATGGAACAACTTCTGAAACGTTTATCATTCACACTAACAACCAGAAAGGAGAAATAGTTTATGAGACACACACAAACCCACTGGAGCATGGTCGTAACCTCTGTTGTGGCAGTATTGGCGTTTGCCATACCGGTAGGAGCTTATGAAGTGACACTCTCGTTGTATAATCAGGGATTCAACATCGATAACTTCTACGATAATGGCAATTTTGCTGTGGAAAAGGGCATTATCAACAGCGACCCCACATCGCTCTTGGTCATTGTCGGCGACCCCGCCAACGTGGAAGATGTGTTGGAAATCCCCGAAGTTCCCGATCCCTTTGAATTAGCCTTATTGGGGTCGGATTTTCACTTCGAAGCCTTCCAACCCTTCCGCTTTCAAGATCGGTTTGACGGGCTATTTTCAACAACTGTTGATGATCCCGTGCTGCTGTTGCCGGATAACGGCGTGGTGACCAATTTTCACGACGACGGCATCCTGGCTGACGACCGTATCGACCTGACCGCCTACGCACAGGAATTTCCGACGATGTACTACGAAGTGAATTTCGGCGATACCATCGCCATGCAGACAGATACCGGTATTAGCCTGTACATCACCCGCATCTGGCGTAATCCAGATTTTACCGTGACATTCGATATTTCCGATGTCCCGGAACCGGGCACCTTTGTATTGTTAGGATTTGGGTTACTTGGAATTATAGGTGCCCTGAAAAGAAAAGCTATAACTGGCAACCTATTGCTTATTGGGCTTTTCGTTGCACTTTTCAGCATCGCTATTGCCCAGGAATCTTTTGCCGCCCAAATCGGTCCGGATTATTGCTCTTATCAAAGCGTCGCTATTTGCGGACAATTTGAGATGACTTATCATGAAGCTCTTGGTCAACCGACAACCCCGGCAACTCTTAAATGCTACACTTGGTATGATGTGCCTGCCCCATATTCTCTTCGCGGAGAATCTTGCCTGCCGGATCAGAAAGAAGAATGGGTTCAGAAATTTGAAAACGGATATATCCGCTGTTATGATGGAGTTTGTAATGGATATTCTCAAGCTCCAGGGCCGGAAGATCCTGTTGAACCAATAGAAGATCCTAAATTGCAAAGTATTGATGAGCCCGTATGTGTAGGTGTAGAAAATTGGGGAGCAACATATAGCTTCAGAATGAGAGACTTTGATTACAATTTCAGTTACTATACACCTACAAGCTTCACAACGAAGTTTTCTCCTGCAACTGTAGAACTCCAACAGCCTGATTGGCTCGCAACCTTAATAGGACAAGTCAATCTCATAACACCTGGCCTATACTCAAAATTTGCCAGTGTGGTGGCATGGAACAACTATTTAGATAGTTTAACGAAAGATGTACAAGTCAATGTTACCGCAGGAAATCCTGCTGATCCTGGAAAGTATGGAAGTACTAATGCCACAATTACATTAGTAAATGAAGGCGCTAGAATAGCCTTTGGACTTGATGGAATTGGTATTGACCCAGACGACCTCTCTCCAGCAACAATCAAAAGGATATACAAGGTCATTAAAAAATTTAACGATTGGAGAGAAAAAATGAGGGGGGTTAAAAAAATCTGGAAATTTTTCAAAACTCTCCCTGGGCCAGATCCAACAACTCCCACAAACTGGAATCCTTCTGGTCCTGAAATCGACTCCATTGAAATGTATGCAGAACATTCAAAACTATGCTGCTCTACCGATGCGAAAGATGCATTTTCGGGACATGTTAAAATGGAGTTAAATTTACAAACATTGAAATATTATACCCCTAGATGGTATCTTCCATATGGGTTTATTGCCAGGGGAACAATGACATTAGGCTTAAATGCTGAGCCAGAGGCAACATTCAACACAGATTGCAAAGAAACCAAAGCCTGCCTTTCTCCAAATGTAAATTTTGATGTAGGAGGAGGTTTTAACCTCGCATGGTTAGATCCTGTAGTTGTTAACGCTGAAATCACACTTATTGGTAGGGCAAGCACAGATGATAGTCGTATCTGCTTTGATGCATTGGAGAATAAATTAACAGCAGAAGAGATTAAGGTTTGTATGTCACCAGTTATTCACGTCGAAGGAGAATTATTCACTCTTATTCGGAAATCTCACGATTCGGAAATTGGCAGTCTGAAGGGGTGTTGGGAATTCTAAGGAAACAAAGATAGTTTGGTGCATGTTCTATCTACACAGAAATTGAGACAATGGCCTATTTATAACAATGAAAAGTAAGGAGATTTTATTATGAAGAACTTATTTGTGTCAATTGGAATTACCTGCTTAGTCATGGTAAGTATTTTCACTTGTCGAGTTTATGCTGAAGATATTTTTCCCACATTCGCCCCATCAATGGTGAGATTGTATATCCCTATAGAAAAAATCGTCAATGGATTGCAACAGGATATTCAAAATGAAGTTGGTTTTAATTTTTCATATAATGTAACCGCTCAACTTTTTGCAGAAGAGAATCAGGGACATATTCAAACTCTTGCTGAAGGTTTTAGCGGAGAGACAGATAGAAGTTCCCCGTGGAAAACACTAACAGAACTGCTGGCAGCATATCAACGAAAAGATAAGGACAGGGTAAGAAGTCTTTATACTTTGGAAAGCCAAAAATATCTCGACAGTTTGTTATCAGATTCAACAGTAGAGGAAAAATTCATGAGCTATATGAAGGCCATAGAAGGAATGGAGGTTTTGATAGGCTTCTATCACAAGGATGGTTTCGTAGCATTCGTTAATTTGGATCTGGGAGAAATGTCTGAATTTCGTTACCGACTAACTCCGTTCTTTTTTAAACAAATAGATTCTCAGTATTTTTTGAGTCGAACAACTCTTGATGAACCTATTACTGCTAATATATCTCTATATCTACAGTATGAGCCCGATCTGTCAAAATTGCCAGCCCCTAAACATGGACTTACAATTGAAAAAAGTGGAACGGGTGAAGGTAAAGTTAATGGGAGTGGTATTGATTGTGGCGACGATTGCATTGAAGTCTATATTGAGGGGACAGCCCTATATCTGAAAGCTTCGCCAGATGAGTACTCCACTTTCGAAGGCTGGTTAGTCAATGATGAACCGTTGACAGGACGGTTAGTGATGCAGGCCGACACCACTGTTACGGCCAAATTCGAGAAGATCCCACCTCAGGAATACACACTGACCATTGGAAATCTCGGCACTGGCGACGGCACGATAATAGACAGCTTGACCGCGTGTGAAACACCGGATTGCCTGGAACTGTTCAGTCTGTACGCAGATGAAGAGGAGAGCACAGCAGTCCAAAGTGGCATAGACTGCGGCGAAACGTGCAGCATCACCTATACTGAAGGCACACGCATATCGCTCAAGGCTATGCCGACAGATGGCAGCGAATTTGTGGAATGGCAGATTGATGGTGAAATTGTAACCGGGCCGGTTGAAATCTCCGAAGATACGATTATCAGGTCTATATTTGATGAAGCAACGCCACCAACAGAAGAATTGCCGATTGATGAGGCACAACAGCCGGAAACACCAGAGCAGTCCCAACCATAAACAGGTATTTTCAGGCATGACACGCTGGACTTCACCTTCTGGGTGGAGTCCAGCGTGCGAGCTGGTTGGAGTGGAATAGTCTGTTCGTGACCTTGCACGCGCCTTGTCCGGCGATCCTTAGCCGGCACGCTCATTTCAGTAAACGCAATTCTGGAATTCTCTCAAAGTGCTCACGATTCAAGGTCGCTACATGACACGCATGGACTTTTGCGGTTGCGGCAATAAAAATATCACGAGATTCAATGAGTTAATTAACGCTTCTCAGTTCACGAAAGATAACCGCTGCGGTTTCGCTAAGATCATCGTCAAAGAATACGGGGATAATCCATTTTCGGAGGGTTGTGATATCGTGGCAGTGTTGTTCCGTCTTGACTCCTGATAAAAGCTCAAAAAGGGTGATTGAGGACATATAACACATCGAGGTATCTTTCAATGTGCCACAGCCACGCGGTCTCTTTCTTCGATTTTCGTAAAAAGTCAATCATCACATCGGTGATATCCCATTGTGAAATCGATTGGAAATCGTGCTGCCACTTCTCGCGATCTGTCTTGCTGGCGACAGGCTGGTAGGGGATTACAATGATTTCGACTTGTTGCGCAAGAAAATTCTCCGATAAATCAATGACCACTTGATGTCCTCTCACCGGTTTTATGGCTTTAATAACGTGCATAATTTCACCTTCTTTTCGGCCTACAGACATTATTGATCGTCATTTACCAAAAGGAGAGTTTCTCTTGAATAGCATTAACATGAATTGTGAAATTTTTTAACACATTTGTCAATTGGGGCTGATGGGTGTCGGAAAACTTTAAGGTTTCAATAATTGCTATAACATATTATTTTATTAATAATTGTATCTACATGCCGTTATCATGATAAAAACAATGTCGATAAATTTTACAATTTATAGAGATTTTCAGACAGAGAGGCTTATTGAAAAATAAAAAATCTCTGGTAACAGAAAAAATTATCTTCTGAAAATACATACACTTGTTTGATGTGATAAAAATTCTTGACAAAAATTATCCACACTGTCACGAATTTTGCATAGGATGCTGTTAACATACTGAAAAAGCTAAACCTATCGTGAGGTGGGGGCGGAAAGCTACGGGTCTTATGGGAAGATCGCCGGGTTGCCTGTATGATGTTGACAAGTATCGTTCCTTTCAAGACATCTTTTTATTTTCCGCTTCTTTCCCGCGCAGATTGCTCCACAAGCTTGAGAGATTTCAACGTATCCACTCTTTTTTTCTACTGTGGTCGAAATTTGTCCAAAATCAAATAAATAAGGGGTAACAACGTATGAAAAAACAACAGATGTTTCAGCAGATGTTCGGATTTGTCAGTGTCTTCGTGGTGTGGTGTGTGATCTCGGTATCTATCTCTGCCCAGGTGCCACAGAAGCTAAACTATCATGGGTATTTGACTGATAATGTGACGGGCAATCCGGTGAATGGGTCGGTGACAATGACCTTTGCCATTTATGACGTCGTCGCGGGCGGCGCGCCGCTCTGGACGGAAACGCAAACCGTTATGTTGACAGACGGCACGTACAGTGTCCATTTAGGGGAAACGACGCCGATTGCGTTGAATATCCCCAAACCCTATTGGCTTGGGATTCAACCGGGCGTTGAACCTGAAATGACGCCGCGCGAAGAATTAAGCAGTGCGATGTATTCACTATTTTCAAAGCAATTGGAAGGGATTACTGTGAAAAATGGGAAGGTTGGCATTGGCACGACCGACCCGCAGGATGACTTAGACGTGCATGGCAACGCGCATATTCTGGGGATGCTCCGGGTTGGCCCAAACAGCGTTCATATTGGCCCAGGACTTGACGTTGATAGTAATCCGGGAGATGCGCGTGATGTCATGTATTCAACGAATAACGGCAATATTTATTTCGTAGATCCTACCAAACCGTCCGATGATCCGAATAGCGCAACGGGATTGCTTGGCGTTCGGCAAATTGGGATTGGTACGGAGAATCCGACGGAAAAACTTGATGTGGTTGGAAATATCAAGGCGACCGGAAATATGATCGCCACGGGCAGCGTGACCGCCAACAGCATTACCGCTACGGATAAAATCACAGCGACAGCATTTATCGGGGATGGCTCAGGATTAACGAATCTGCCGAAAGATACGGACTGGCGAGAGGCAAATGGCAATGTCTATCGCGATACCGGCAATGTGGAGGTCGCCGGAAACATCAAAGGTCAGCAATTGTGCATCGGCGCTGACTGTCGTAATAGCTGGCCAGTTTCATGCAACAGTTGTCTTCCTAATTGTGCGAATGGTCAGACATTGAAGTATAACGGAAGCGCAGCAAAATGGGAATGCGATGGAGAACCGGTTCCGATACCCACGCCGGTACCAACGAGGACACTCTATCGATGGCTGAATCATGGAAGTGATCGTGCTGGAGATTGGACTGATTATATGGATTCCCTGAGTTCCACACAACCAGACATCGCTTTTAATGACGGTCGGTGTACTTTAGGCGAGGTCTTAACCGTACAAGTGACCGGAACAAAACCACTCTATGGGAAATACAGATCACATAATGGAAACATCGATGTCAAGGATGATCACATGACGACAGATAATCGTGACGACTTAAACTCCGAAGGATGGAATTACGAAAATACTTTTGGCTATATCTATACCTCGCAAGTTGCCGGAACAGTCCCCTTATATCGAAAGTATCAGAATTATAGCTATAATTCTAAGCCCGCCAGAGATTATATGTCGACACTGAATAAAAACCAAATCGGGCCGATCACAGGTGATGGATGGATCTATGAAAGAATTTTGGGGTATATCATAGCGCCATCATCCGAGTCCTGTCAATGATGTGAATGGCTGACAGTGTGGGAATCCCTTATGCAGGAAAATTTTACCGCAATTGGTACTGAGGTTGCACACTATGCCGCCGAATAAGATAAGCTGGCCTGTGTAATTTACGAAAAGGAAAGTGGCAGTATTCCGATCTGGACAGAAACGCAGACCGTGACCGTGGCAGACGGCGCATACAGCCTCCATCTGGGAGTGCAAAACTTCGGTTTTGTCAGACAACCACAACACTGACGTTTTGCACTCCTGAGTTTTACGGGAGAAAAGAATATGACACGCAAATTTCTCAATATCATAACTATCAATCTAATGATAATCGGTTGCTTGTTTAGCGGGGTTGCATATAGCCAGTCCAGCGACAGCTATACGATTGGATGGGCGGCGCTGGATAGCGGTGGCGGAACGCGCAGTTCAACTACGTACACCATCACTCATTCGATTGGGCAGGCTGTCGGGGGCGCAACGTCCTCGAACAGCCGGTACGCCAATGTTTCCGGATTCTACGCAGGACGAGTACATATCGTGTTGCCCCCGCCTCCGACCGAACCGCCGGTTGATCCGAACCTGCCGGACGTGCCTGAACCGACGACATTATTGCTGCTCGTCACTGGTTTGCTTGGGTTACTCGGATTGGCAAGGAGGCGCAAACGCCTTGTCAAAAAACTGATCGGCGTTTTGCTGTTGACCGTCATCATCGGGATGACTGGGACGGCTTCGGCGTATGTCATGGAATTTATTAACAGCAAGCAAAGCCTCGGTAACGCTCAAAGCCGCGCCGTTGCTCTTGACGACGTCAATGGCGACGGTAAGGTTGACGCTGTGGTGGTCGGCTGGGGGAGCAGTAATGTCTGGTTAAATGATGGCACGGGTAAGTTTACGGATAGCGGACAAACTTTCGGCGTTTTCAATAGCAATAGCGTAGCATTAGGCGATCTGGACGGGGACGGGGACAGTGACATCTTTATCGCCAATGAAGGGCAGCCAAGTAAGGTCTGGTTGAATGACGGAATCGGGAAATTCACCGATAGCGGACAGAATTTGGGTAGCGCGAACAGTTTCAGCGTGAAGTTGTCAGATTTGGACGGCGATGGCGACATTGACGCTTTTGTTGCCAATAGTGGTGCGAGCATGGTTTGGCTGAATGACGGTGCGGGAAATTTCAGTGACAGCGGACAGCGTCTTGGAAATGCAGCCAGCACCGGAGTTGCTCTGGGCGATCTGGACAAAGATGGCGATGCTGATGCGTTAGTAGCTAATAGTAGCGGCCCTGCTACTGTCTGGTTGAACAATGGAACAGGGATTTTTACTGATAGCGGTCAACAATTAGGATACAACCAAAATACCAATGTGGCGTTGGGGTATCTGGATAAAGACAATGATCTTGATGCCGTAATGACAGGATACATCGGTCAGCCCAATACAATCTGGTTCAATGATGGCACGGGGCATTTCACCCAAAGCAGCCAAACATTAGGGAAGGCCACAAGTTATAGCGTGGCTATCGGCGACGTTGATTACGACGGCGACCAGGATGTGTTTATCGCCAACAGCGGAATGGATACGTTCTGGTTGAATGATGGTACAGGGGTTTTTCACGACAGTGGGTTCGCCTTAGACAATGGCAATAGTCGTTCTGTCTTTTTGGCGGACTTAGACGGCGATAACGATTCGGACGTATTTATTGTGAATTTCGCGGCAGGAAGCACTGTCTGGTATAATCAGGGCGCGCTGATTCTGACCATCAAACCTGCGACGCTGCCGCCTAGCCTGGTCGCATTCTTCACCGCAAATAATATTCGCGTGACGCCTTTGTTCGACAATGCCAGCGGCAATCTGCCCTTGAAAATGGCATTGGGCATTACGCGAACCTACTTGCTGACGCCGAGCGCGGCAACGGATATCGAACAACTGCGGCTTTGGTTAGCGGCACAAACAGTTGATGTTGAAGCCTGTATCTATAATCAATATTTTTACTTCGACTATGCGCCCAGCGATCCGTATTATAAGGCTAATTCGATTTTAAATAAGCAGTGGAACCTGGATGCCATTGGCCTGACAAGCTATTGGGCAACACTGCCAGGAACTCCCGCACCTTCGAATGTCGTGTTAGCGATCATCGACAGTGGCGTCGATCTCAATCATCCTGATTTACAAGGGCATCTCGTGCCTGGTCAGGATTTCAGCAGCTTGAATCGGCCAGCCCAGGAACCCAATCCACGCTATACGTATGACAATGATACCGTCAACACCAACAGTCATGGGACGCATGTCGCCGGCATCGCCGGGGCTGTGACGAATAATGGGATCGGCATTGCTGGGGTTGCCGGAAATTGCAAGTTGTTGCCGCTCAAAGTCGGTGATAATTATACCACCTTTGCCGCAGTCTTTCGGGCCCTTGAATATGCGATTGATCGGAAATATGACACTTACCCTGGTGTAGTGATCAATGCCAGTTGGTCAAACTCCACGCTTGAATTGAAACCGGAAGATGTCTCTATGATGGATCGGTGGATGCGCTATGCCGATCTTTCCAATGTCCCAGTGGTTGCTTCAATGGGCAATGACGGCTTAAGTCTGTTACGCTATCCAGCTGCATACGATGACGTGATTGCTGTCGGCGCAACAGAAAGAATGGGCACAACGAATAAATCTTGGGGAAAATCGAGTTCTGGGGATTGGATCGATCTCGTCGCTCCGGGGGTCGGTATTTTAAGTACCGTGCTTCAGGGAACCGGAACGTTACCAGCGGCCTTTGGCCCGGATTATGATCGCATGGATGGAACCTCAATGGCCGCCCCGCATGTCACTGGTGCGCTCGGAATCTTATTAGCGCGGAATCCGGTGTATACAACAGGGGAATTACGTACTCTACTGAAAGAAACGGCTATTGATCTTGCGGACTGCCCCACAGACAAGTGTGGCACCGGCTTGCTGAATGTAGCCGGAGCTTTGACTGTTACCGAAACAGGTGATCATCTTGAGTTACAACCCAAAAGCTATGATTTCGGTCATGTGGATGTTGGAAAATCTGCAATGACTCGGATTACGCTTGCGAATCCCTGCCAGAATCGTAATCTGAATACGATTGAAACTGACCTGAAACAGTTCGCAATCAATGGGGATGGAGCAGATTCCACGAATCCCATTTCTGCTGAATTTACGTTGCCGGAACAATCTCAATGCCAGCGAACGCCATCTGGAGAAGCCTGCACGTTTGACGTGCAATTTGCGCCGCAATCATCAGGGAGTATAAACGCAGAAAGTCAGAGATGGGCGGAATTAGCGATTTCGACTACATTTTTCAGTTGCACGGCACCAACTACATCTGCCAAGACTGTTCTGAATATTCAGTTTGTTGGAACGGCGATAGAACCAACGCCAACACCGACACCCACATTAACTCCGACGCCAACGGCAACTCCCACGTTAACGCCGACACCAACACCGACTGCGACGCCGACGTCCACGCCAACAGCAACACCAACGTTAACGCCAACACCCACGGTGACGCCCACGCCAACGGCAACTCCCACGTCCACACCAACCCCAAAACCGACTGCGACGCCGACGTCCACGCCAACAGCAACACCAACCTTGACCCCGACACCCACGCCAACGGTAACTCCTACGTTAACGCCGACACCGACTGCGACGCCAACGGTCACGCCGGAACCGTCGCCAATTAATGTTGATATCCCAATTTCTCCTCCCCCTCCTGCGGTGGTGCCCGAACCGACCACACTATGTTTGTTGGGTATTGGGGTAGTTGCCATATTATGGTTGAGACGGTTGCGCTTACGCAGAAGAAAATAATCATCAGAAAAGAACTGCTGCCATCTTTTCAAAAGGTGACAGCAGTTTTTTTAAGAAGATGAGGGAAACCGATGAAACGCTTGTCAATTGTCACTCTGCTTGTTCAGGTTATTTTGATGTTCAGCCTCCTGCAAACAGTCTTGACCAATGTATGCGCGCAATCGTTTGATCCCAAAATCAACGCCAATGCCTATCTGAATGCTGGTGTAGCTGACTATAATGCAGGACGTTTCGAAAGCGCTCTCCAAAATTTTGAGAACGCCCGCGTCTTATACCATGATGCCGGTTTAGTGGTAAATGAAGCCCATGCATTACACAATCTCGGTGCAGTCTATTTGCAATTTGGATTGATCCAAAAAACAATCACAGCCTTTGAGCAATCACTGGCGCTCTATCGGCAAGCCGGGCAATTGGAATATGAATTGAAGACGTTGAATCAACTTGGCTTAGTATATTCACGGGCCGGACAATATCTTAAAGCCTTAGATGTCCTGGAGGATGTCTTAGCGCATACACGCGCCCTTCAGCAACGTAACAACGAAGGCCGTATTCAGAATAATATTGGCACGGTGTACCTCAATCAAGGTTGGTACCAGCAAGCGCTGGAACGTTTCGCAGAGGCCTTGAACATTGCTTCTGACCCGCTTGTCAATGATCGCGAAGGTGAGGGCTTCGCACACTTGAATACCGGGACAGTTTACCGCAATTTGGCTCTGTCCCACTACAGACAATCCCAATATCCGGAGGCGGTGGCAGACTATCAAACGGCACTGGCAGCGTATCAACAAGCACTAACGCTCAGGCAAGTCCTGGCCAATCTTTCGGATCAAAGCGTGGTATTATTGAATATTGGCCGAACGCAACGCGAGCTTGGCGACACGGCCAAAGCCCAGGGAAATGCTGACAGTAGCCAGGCGTATTATCTTCAGGCCTTACAAGCCTTTCAGTCGGCGTTACTGTTGTATCGGTCCTCGAATGATCACAATGGAGAAGCCACTGCCCAGGTCGAAATTGGTGAAACCCATCGCCGTTTGGAAAACTACCCGGAGGCTCTGAGCATTCTTCAGGCCGCCTACATTCAATTTCAAGCCACTGGCAACCTTGAAGGGCAATTACAGGTTCTGGAACAACTCAGCACGGTGTGCGGTGCGTTGGGGAACCCTCTTCAACAGGCCGCGTATCTTACGGAGATGGGAGACTTGTATACTCAACAAGGGCGATACGATCAGTCCACGAATGTGTTGTGGAATGCGATTGATATTCAAAGCATGGGGGGCGATAACGTCGGCCTGGCAAGAAGTCTGATGCTGATCGGAGAGGCATTTAGCGCCCAGAAAAACTTCCAGGACGCCATCAGTTTCCTGACGGAAGCCCTGTCGCTTTGGCAACAAGCAGAGCATCAGGCAAATGAAGCTCGCACCTTGCAGGATCTTGGCGCGGCGCATTTGAAACTTGGCATGTGCGTCAATGCCATGGACCTCCTCACTTCGGCCAGAACAATTCAACAAATGTTAGGAGATCGCAGGAATGAAGGGCAGATTGCCACCTATCTTGGCGAAGCAGAGCTTTGTCAGGGACAAACGGACCTTGCTCTATCTACCTTACAGCAAGCCCTGGCGATTCACCGGGAAGTCGGAAACCGTAGCAGTGAGGGGTTCACTCTGATAGATCTGGGTGTTATTCTTGCTTACCAGCAACATTTACCAGAGGCGCTTGAGGCGTATCAGCAGGCGCTCACGATTTTTCGGACAGACGGGCAGCTTGCTGGTCAGGGGATGGCCTTAACTCGGATCGGCCAGCTTTATCAGACGCAGCAGCAAGATCAGGAGGCCTTGTCACACTATCGGCAAGCGGTCG
This sequence comes from Sedimentisphaerales bacterium, assembly GCA_016935635.1. Taxonomy (GTDB): domain Bacteria; phylum Planctomycetota; class Phycisphaerae; order Sedimentisphaerales; family Anaerohalosphaeraceae; genus Anaeroglomus. The sequence goes on along the minus strand of JAFGQP010000332.1, from coordinate 3,954 downwards.
AAGTATATCACGAACTTGCAGATCAAGCGGCGGAACTGGAAATATTGACGCAGATTTGGGCGATTCAGAATAGTCAGGCGGATAATGCCGGCATAGCCGTCACACAAATCAAACTTGGGGAAGTCTATCTGGAACAGGGGAATACCGAGCAGGCGATGCTTATGTTGCAACAGGCTTTGACCATTTATACAACTTTGTCCGATCAGCTCGGAGAAGCCAGAGCCTGGATGTTGATTGGCGTTGTGCAGAATGAACAGGATGACTATGCAGAGGCTGTGAATTCACTGAATACGGCCCTGACGCGTTATCGTGCATTGCAGCACCGCAGCGGAGAAGCCGAAAGCCTTGTCGCGCTCGGCGATGTGTATCACAGCCAGTCCCTTTATAATGAGGCTGAAACAGTATTTCTACAGGCGCTCGATATTTTTCGCGCAATCAGCGACCGGAATGGCGAAGGCCTAACGATGATGAAACTTGGCAATGTGTATAGCAAACAGGCCCAGATCGCGCCCGCCGATCAAGCTGAAACATTGTGGCAAAAAGCAATCGAGACCCAACAACTGGCTATCGCCATTCTCAGTGAAGTTGATGATCGCTATAATCAACTCCTGGCCATGTTGAGCTTAGGCGAAACTTACGACAGCGCCAAACTGTATTGGGATGCTCTGGAAGCGTATAAGCGCGCCTTAGGCATTATGCACGATACGGGCATGTTCCTGTATAGCGATGTGTTTTACCCCAGCCCTCCGATCCTTCAGGTGGTAACGCTGACGCCTTCGGACCTGCCCGTGCATCCGGCGGATATTTATAGGAATATTGCTGCGGATTACGAGAAGATTGGTGACCATGAGGCCGCCGCTGAAGCAACCCAACAAGCCGAGCATTTAGATGAACTCCGGCAGGGGATAGAAGAAACCCAACAGGAATCCACACAATCGGAAACAACCCAACAACGTGAAACCGAGCAGGAGCAACAAACGCCTGACATATCAATCGAACCTGAAGAAGGAACGGAATCGGAAGGAATCTCATCGCCCGCCAAACAGGTTGTTGTGCGTTGGGAAGATGAGGATACGGAAAATTCCGAACCTTCTGTGGAGGAAGAACCGGACCCCGAACAGAAGGTGGATAACTATGAGGACGGTATAGAGAAATTACAGCAGGAGCTTACCGAGGCCCGAGAAGCGGATCGTCCTCTCCCTGAGCAGGCGGCGATTCAGCAAAATCTGGCAGATTGGTCGTTGCGGTGGGGCAAAGATGACGAGGCCCAACGCATACTTGATGATTTGCTCAGATTATTCCAGGATATTAACGCCCCGCAACAACACGCCGAGGTTTTAAACAGTTTGGGACTGATCGATTTACGGCATGGGCGAACCAGCGAGGCCACACAACGCTTTATTGCTGCGCAAACGCTTCAGGAAAACATCGGCGATGAAGCCGGAAAAGCAAAAACGCTGAACAACCACGCTCTTAGCTATTACATGGTGGGCCAATACGACAAAGCCAGGGACTTCTTTGAACAGGCGCTTGATATGATGCACATGTACCAGGAATATATTGAAGAAGCGACCGTGTTGAATCATTTAGCGCTGGTGGCATATCGTCAAGCCCGCCAGCAAGACGTTGAAGGGCAGTACGACATGGCGCAGCAATTGTATACCGAGTCTGTTCAATATCTCGAACGAGCAAGGACGCTCCTTCAAGATCATCCTCATCGTCCCACAGAGGGCACAATTATCAACAATCTGGGACTGGTATATTCCGGTCAGGGGCAAAATGCCCTGCTACAACAGCATAAAAATGATGCTCAGACATACTTCACACAAGCTGTACATGCATACGAGGAAGCCCTCATCATCATTCGAAGCGAAGGTGGGAAAGCCGGGGAAGGAGCTACTCTGCACAATATCGGCGAACTGTATGCCAGACTAAATCAGGACGAAAAAGCCCTGGACGCTTTACAGCAGGCGTTGACCATCGAACGCGAAGTCGGCAACCCCATTGATGAGGCCCGCACGCTCAGCAATATAGGGTATATTTACGAGCAGCAAGGAAATTCCGCACAGGCCCTGGATTTCTATCTGCACGCGCTGGATGTGCAGGAACATTTGCGAACTGCCGCCACATTGGAAGAATTTAAAATCAGCCTGGCCGCGCAGGCGTCTGACGTGTATCAGCGCGCGTTTTTGCTGGCACAACAGGCGGGCGATACGGAACAGGCGTTCGAACTGAGTGAACGCGCCCGCGCCCGCGCGTTTCTGGATATGATGGGCAATACCCGTTTGAATATCAGACAGGGGGTTGATCCGGACTTGTTGAGCCAGGAACAGCAATTGCGACAGGAATTGACCGATCTGTACGCGCAGATGCGGACGGAACAATCGAAGCCGTTATTTGAAGCCAATGCCAATGTGATTGATGGTTTAAAATTCCGCATTACCGAAACACAGCAGGCGTACGAGACGCTGCTCGTCAGCATCAAAGCCAATGCGCCCGAATACGCTGCGCTGATCAGCGTCAATCCGGTGGCTTTGAAGGACTTACAATCCGAATTACGCGCTGATGTCACGCTGCTGTCGTATGTTGTCACGCCGGAAAAAACCACGATTTTTGTGATCACCCGCGCGTCAGTCGCCACGGTCGATGTCGTGGTTGCTGAACAGGCGCTGTTTGACGCCGTTGTGCAGGCTCGTCGCCAACCAGCCGCGCTTGACGCCCTGCTGCCGGAGAGCCTGAAACATCTGTACGCCTGGCTGATCGAGCCGGTCAGAGCCGAATTGCAAACGCCGATGATCGGCGTTATTCCGGACGGCGTGCTACACTATGCGCCGTTCGCGGCATTCCAGCGACCTGATTCGGACGCTGTTCCTGAGCAGATTGCGTATTTCTGCGATGAATTTTTGCTTTTCGCCCTGCCCAGCGCCAGTGTGCTGCAATTTATCCACCCCAAACAATTCGCAGAGGATGAGGTGAACACCCTGGCGTTGGCGTACAAAGGCTATGAACCGCCCTTACAATATGCGGAACAGGAAGCTCAGGGACTTGCCGACATTTACAGCAATATCCGTCTGCTGATTGGCGAAGAGGCGACCGAAAATGTATTTGCTCTGATAGCCGGCGATTTTTCACGCCTGCATATCTCGGCGCATGCGCTGCTAAATGCTGTCAGCCCCTTCTTTTCAGGTATTCTGCTGTACGACAGGATGCTCGAAGTTCATGAAATATATGGGTTGCGCTTGCAACACAGCGATCTGACCGTGCTCAGCGCCTGCAATACGAACATTGACGACAATTTTGGAACGCCGCACACGGGCCGTGAAATTGTCGCTTTGAACCGCGCGTTCCTGTACGCCGGCGCGGCGTCAGTGGTCGCCAGCCTCTGGAGCGTGGATGATGAGGCCACATACGACTTTATGCTGGCGTTTCATCGCGTCCTGAACAGCGGATTGAGTAAAGCTGAAGCCTTGCAACTGGCCGGCCGGGAAACCCGACGGAAATATCCGCATCCACATTATTGGGCGGCCTTTGTGCTGACCGGCGATCCGGGCGAACATCGGGAACGGTCTCTTGTTACAGAACCCCAAATACCAGGTTTGATCGAGGCAACTCCGACAGCCACACCGACAATAGCGCCTGTGAAACCGACGCCCATTGACGCGCACTCAACCCCACCATCATCCACACAAGCAGTCAGTACACCCGATTCGAACCGAGCCATGATCGTCTGGATGGTCGTTCTGGTGCTTGTTACCGGAATTGCTGTCGGGGTATTGGTGTGGGTCGTAAAGGGAAAAAGATGAAACGACCAGGGATGTCACATAAGCAAGGACTGTTATTCCTGTGTAAAGAACTACAAGGATTGAATTTAGTACTACTTTACGACTTTAAAAGTTCTTTGTTTCACAGACGACACTCTCTATTTTTCCAGACTCACGCATCACTCTCGATAGT
>JAFGQP010000331.1 GCA_016935635.1 Sedimentisphaerales bacterium | reverse complement strand
TGACTTCATGGAAAGGGGAAGACTATAAGATTCGCGTCCTTGGGGATTCCGGGCGGGTTGGCAATTATTACACCCTGACGGTCACCGATATTGGGACTTATACGGACGACCACGGCAATGTCTCGGCGGAGGCCACTGCGATCCCCAAAGACAACACGCCGGTGGCAGGTTCGATCAACTATACCTCCACCATCAACTCCGACCTGGACTGGATGACTTTTATTGCGGGTCAGGAGGGGGACTATCAGTTTACCCTGGAAAATACCGTGAGCAACTGGAAGCTGATGCGGATTTATTTTGAAGACGAAGCAGGCCATGTCTACGAAATGGCATCGTTCTGGGCCGGCGGGATTACCAGTGTGACCAACACATATCACTTGCTGCCGCGACGACATTTCATTCGGATTGAAAATGATCTGGGCGAGTATTTTGTCCGCGTGCTGTCGCCGGAACCGCGCTGCGGCGATCTGGACCACCCCATTATGGACGGCGACGTCAACAAGGACTGCCGGGTGAACCTGGAAGACCTGGCGATGATGGCGGCCAACTGGACGAAATGCAACCACCCGACATCCTGTCATTAATCGCGGCGGTGCGATCCGTTCTGCCGGTCAGAACTTCATGTCGGCGGACGTCAATATACCCAACGGGTATAATCCGCGAGCAAGAGCAGCACGGGCTTGATGCTACAGTAATTAGCCGCGACAAAAGAGATTATTTTAAAGTGAGATTAACATATAAAGGCTGTGCGAGATAACTTGCACAGCCTGTTTTTTTGTGTCGCCTCTGACAAGGCTTGATAAGAGACACTATTTTTCAGGATGGGTTGATGGTATAAATTGCCTCACGGTCAAGCTGCACTTGGCCGTGCCATACTTCAAGAATGATCCACTGCATAAATGCAATTTTATAGATTCGTTAAATTTTTCTGCCCTGCTGAAGCTTGATGGCCATCTCACGCAGCTTGGGCATGGCATGAGCAAAGAACTGCTTATAGCCTGCGCATAAATACGAAGGGACATTGATGTCTTCGGATACAATTCTGCGGTCCTTGGGACAGCCGCCGCGACAGACATCCATATAACGGCAAATCAGACAGGTATTATGCAGTTTGGCTTTGCGATAGGAAAAATCCCTCTTGATTGGGCTGGCAGCCAGCCGCTGGATGGGGGTTTCCATGATATTGCCCAGGCGATACGGCGGTTCGACAAAAAAATCGCAGCAATATGCGTCACCGTTGTGCTCAATGACGATATAATCATTGCAGTAGGCGGCGAAGGTACATTCGGTGTGGCCGCGGCCCAGGAGGTAAGATAACAGGCTGTCAAACATCCGAATGCTCAGTTTTGTCGGGCCATACTCCAGCCAGCGGTCAAAGATGCGGCACATGAATGCGCCGTATTCTTCGGCGGTAATACTGAAGGAGGCGGGCTTGCCTGTGGCAGGATCTTTTTCGATGCACTGAATAAACTGCAGATAGCGAATGCCAAGGTCCGTGAAGAAATCAAACAGCCGGTCGGGGCATTTGACGTTGCGGTCGTTGAGCAGGACCAGGATATTGAATTCGACACCGTGTTTACGGCATTGGTCGATACCAGCCATGACCCGTTCCCAGGTACCGCGACCGGCACGATCTTTGCGGTAAGTGTCATGAAATTCCTGCGGGCCATCAAGGCTGATGCCGACCAGGAAATGATGCTCGGCCAGAAAGGTACACCAGTCCTTGTCCAGCAGAATACCATTAGTCTGCAGGGCATTGGTGACAATCTGTCCTTCGGTGCCGTATCGTTTCTGGAAATCGACCACCTGTTTGAAGAAATCCAGCCCCATCAGGGTGGGTTCTCCCCCCTGCCATGCAAAGCAACTATTCGCCAAACGCAGCTCAAGATAGCTTTTGACCAGATGCTCCAGAACCTCGCGGCTCATGCGGTGCGCTTCGGTGCCGAACAGCTCCGTCTTGCCTGAATAAAAACAATACCGACAGGCAATGTTGCAATCCGGGCCGGTTGGCTTGATCAGCAGGGTAAAGGGTCTAGCCATGCTTTGCTCCTATGACTCGGCGCGTTTGACCGCCGCGCGATAAAGCATCCAGCAGACAGCCAATAAACAGACGACTCCAGCAATCGCTCCGACGGAGCCGGCGTCTTTGACCAGAGGCATTTTGTCTTTGACCCCGGGCAGGACATAAGGGATTGCCAGCAGGATGCCGATGAGGGCTTCGCCGGTAATCAGGCCGGAGGCGGCCAGCAGGCCCATGCCGCCTTCCTTTTCGAACTCCGTTTTGGGGGCCATGGAACGTCTCACCCGCCCTGCCGCAAAGTGCAGCAGACCGCCGATGAAAATAGCCACCGACAACTGGAACGGCAGATAAATGCCGATTGCGACGGCCAGGATGGGCAGACGAAATGTGCTATTGCGAGCCTTGAGCCACAGGTCGCAGGCAATAATCACTGCCGCCAGGGCCATGCCGATAAAAATCATCGTCCAGGGCAGGTTGCCTGCAAAGACTCCCTGTGCAATCGAGGCCATAAGGTTGGCCTGCGGGGCAGACAGGGCTTTTTCGCCGGCACCAGGGGCGCCTGCGAAACCATAAGCATGATTGAGCAGGGCCATGACCGGGCCTACGATGACAGCGCCGGACAGGGTGCCGACAATCTGCAGGGTCTGCTGGCGCCAGGGAGTTGCCCCGACGATATAGCCGGTCTTGAGATCCTGCATATTATCCCCAGCGATGGCGGCGGCGCTGCAGACCACACTGCCAACGATAATGGCGACAGCGGGACCACTAGCAGAGCCTTTGCCCATCAGGCCCAGCAGCAATAACGCGCAGAATAAGACGGTGGCAATGGTGACGCCGGAAATGGGGTTGTTGGAGGAACCGACCAACCCGGCCATGTAGCCGGCTACCGCAGAGAAAATAAAGGCGGCGCCCACCATAAAGACTGCCATAGTCAGGGAAATCGGGGTGCTTTTGATAAATATTTCATACAAAACAAATAATGGAATAACCGATGCGACTGTCAGCCAAAGCACCCATTTCATGGGAATATCTTTTTCGGTTCGGTCAAGCTGCTGCTGGCCGGGAGCGGCCTGTTTATAGGCACGCAATCCGCTGAAAATGCCCGACAGGAGGGTGCGACGCATCTGGAAAATGGTCCAGAATCCGCCGATGACCATGGCACCAACGCCGATGTAGCGGGTGTGTGATTTCCAGATGGCATAGGCGGAATCGACAACATCCGGGCCAGCGGGAGTATCCGTTAAAATGGCATACAGGGGAATGGCAGCCAGCCAATTCATCGCCCCGCCGACGAAAATCAGGACGGCGATATTGAGGCCGACAATGAAACCCACGCTGAGAAGTGCAGGACTTAAGCCGATGCCGCCGTAGAGCAGCCAGCCGGAGATGCGTGTACCGCCTTCCATGGCTTCAGGCCAGAGGCCGGCGCCGAGGCTTGCGGTTTTATAGATAGCGCCTGCGATGGCGGTTTTGATCAGGACAGCCAGCCCTCTGCCGCCTTTCTGGCCGGCTTCGAGGACTTCGGCGGTGGCAACGCCTTCAGGGAACTGGAGTTTTTCCTGGATAATCAGCGAGCGGCGAAGCGGAATGGTAAACAGCACCCCCAGCAGACCGCCAAGACCGCACAGCAAAGTTACGTAGAGAAAGTTCATCTCTGTCCAGAATCCGAGAATCAGCAGTGCCGGCAGGGTAAAAATCGCACCGGCGGCGACGGATTCACCCGCTGAGGCGGCAGTCTGGACGAGGTTGTTTTCGAGGATGGAGGCTTTACGCAGCATTCGGAACAGACCCATTGAGACCACTGCGGCCGGTATGGAGGCCGAGACGGTCATGCCTGCAAACAGGCCAAGATAGGCATTGGCGGCCGACAGAATCATGGCCAGCACAATTCCCAATATGACGACTCTCAGAGTCAATTCCGCAACAGGTTCGTTTTGCTGATTCATCGGTTCTCCGTACATAAGCAATTGAACTGGGGCATTTATACCGCAAAAACGGGGCCCTGTCCAGAGGAGATTGGAGCCAAAAGACGCTACCTGCCGGGATGGGGGTGTTTTTCTGCGAAACCGTATATGAGCAGGCCAACCAGCAGCGCCACCAGCAGGATAATGAGGCTGACGGGCTTGATTGTCAGGGCATAGGTGATGGAACTGTATATCAGGAAGGCGCAGACCAGGCTGAAAATCAGGGGCGTGAGGGGATAGGCGGTGACTTTGTATGGTCGGTCGAGATGGGGTTCTTTGAAGCGAAGCACAATGACCGATAACGAGGTTGCGAGGTAGAAGGCATAGACCGCCGCGGCGGTATAGAGGACGGCATCGATATATCCGCCGAATACCAGAATCAGAATCAGGGCAATCAGGCCCTGGACGGCCAGGGCCGGGGCCGGCGTGCCTCGCTGGGGATTCCAGTCGCCCAGCAGACGGAACATGCGGTATTCACTGCCGAGGGCATAGGAGATACGAGCACCGGTGAAGATCAGGCCATTGACTGCACCGAGGGCGGAGATGCAGACAAGGGTGCTGATGAGACGAGGGCCGACGACGGGGAAAATAGCGGCAAGGGTATCGCTGGCCGGGGCTTCGGAAGCAGCCAGGGCGGAATAGCCAAGGGTGACGAGAAAAGCCCCGTTGACAAGAAGATACAGCAGCATCACGGCTGCGGTGCCGGCCACGAGGGCACGGACAATATTTTTACGGGGATTTTGGACCTCGGCGGCCACATAGGCCATTTCGTTCCAGCCTCCGTAGGCAAACAGGACGAAAATCAGGGCCAGGCTTGCCGGCAGCGGCTCGACAGGGTGAGCCGGAGTGGTATTGGGAGGAGCGGCGATGGCAACGGCGACGATGGCCAGGAGGCCGAGGGCCTTGACGGTCGTCAGGAGATTCTGGGTGCCTTTACCCTGCCGGACGCCGAGCATATTGATTCCTGTCAGGGTGATGACGGCGACGGCGGCAAAGAGACGCTGGCTGATTTGGGGATGGGCGGCCAGCGGGTCGAACATGCGTCGGCCATAGGTCGCAAAGGCAAAGGCCATGACGGCAATATCGCCGGGGCGGATGATGACCAACTGGGCCCAGCCGAACAGAAAGCCCGCCGGGCGGCCATAGGCCCTGGTCAGATAGACATAGTCGCCTCCGGTGTGTTCAGGGTAGGCCGAGGCCAGTTCGGCATAGCTTAAGGCCCCACAGAATGAAAGCAGGCCGCCAACGACCCAGATCACCAGCACGCCCCATGCTGAACCGGCGCCCTTGGCGATATCCGGGGCCATCTGATAAACTCCGGCGCCGATGATGATGCCGACAATAATGCAGGTCGAATCAAACAGCGACAGCGCTCTTTGGGGCGTTGCTTGCATGGCTCGTTCTCTTTGTTAACCGGCCGAAAATGCCGCTTTTATCTTTTTTTCAGAGTCAGGCTGACGCCGGAGCGTACGATGGTCTCAAGGCCGGGATTGGTGGTGATGGCCTCGATATATCGGGGGTCGGCACTGCCGGGGGTGATATTGTGAGCGATCACCAGGCCGCCGGGACGCAGCAGCGGCAGGAGCTTGTTGAGATAATCAATATAGCCGTTTTTGTCGGCGTCGAGAAAGACGATATCAACGGGGTCTTTGAACTGGGTGAGCTTTTGGTGGGCATCCCCTTCGACGACAGTAATGATGTCGGCTAATCCGGTTTTCTTGAAATTGGCGCGGGCGGCAGCAGCACGACCGGCGTCGATTTCATAGGTGGTCAGTTTGCCGCCGGTCTTCTGGAGTGCCATACCCAACCAGACAGCAGAATAACCGGTCGAGGTACCCAGCTCGACGACCTGTTTGGCGTTCATGGATTCGGCCAGCAGACGAAGCAGGCGGCCATCATTTTGGGGGACATTCAGATAGCGCTGATTGGTGATAATATCGTCCAGAACCGCGAGGATCGTTTTTTCATTTTCATCTTTAGGAATGGGGGCCTTTTCATATCCTGAATCCGACTGAGCAGAGCCGAATTGGCGACCCAAGCCTCGCTGTCTTTGCGGGGGCGGCCCACCGGCGGGTGGAAGGAAGGCTTCAGGACGCTGTTTGGCCTGCTGAATCAATTGGCCAATTTTATCCTGATTATTGCCCTGATAGGCCTGTTCCAGGTCGGCCAGCCAGGAGGTGAATCCCTGTCCGGATTGGGAGGGACTGGCACCGGGTTCTGCGGCGAAGAGAAGGCAAACTACGGTGGTACAAATGATGATGGCTGCTGATTTTAGAAATGTTTTCATAGGATTTCCTTTCGATTGTCCAACATCGAGATTGGTTCTCTCGGCAACATGGCATTTGCTCGCGAAACATGTAATATTGTATCGCCTTGGTAGATAATAAGCAATGGGCCAGCAAATCATTTTTTACCTTGCACCGAGAATGATAAACACGCTAAAATGAGTGTCAGGGTGCAGCGATGAAAACCATTCAATATAGTCTGATGGTCTGTTTTGCAGGATGCTTGTTCCTATCCTGTCGGGGAAATGCCGGCGATAACACCGCAGTCAATTCAGATAAGTCGAGCCTTAAATTCCAGAAGTCAGCACAGCAGGCTGAGCCGAATCAATTGCTGGCGTGGAACCGACCTCGGTCCAAAGAACGTCAGCAGGAGCGAAAACAGATGGTCAGTGAGATTCGCCGCTATTATCGCCTCAACGCTCCAAAGATTCTGGAGGCGATGCAGAATGTGCCGCGGCACTGGTTTGTGCCGGCAGAGCAGCAGGTCAATGCCTATGTCGATTCCCCATTGCCGATTGGGCACGACCAGACGATTTCTCAGCCGTTTATCGTGGCGTATATGACCAGCGTACTGGCACTGGATCCCAACAGCCGGGTGCTTGAGATTGGGACCGGTTCGGGGTATCAGGCAGCGGTGCTGAATGAATTTACGCCGCATGTGTTCAGTGTTGAAATCATTAAGCCGCTTGGGGAGCGGGCCATTGAGGTGTTCAAGAAACATGAATACAATACCATTCGGGTCAAGGTTGGCGATGGGTACAAGGGGTGGCCGGAGCATGCACCGTTTGATGCGATTATTGTGACCTGTGCGCCGGATAAGATTCCTGGGCCGCTGCTGGACCAGCTCAAGCCCGGCGGAAAAATGATTATTCCGGTTGGCGGCCGCTGGGGCCAGCAGAATTTGATTCTGGTCATGAAAGACGCCAGAGGCAAGATTAAGCAGCGGACTGTGATGCCGGTTCGTTTTGTTCCATTGACGCGAGAAAAGGAGTAATTTAATCTACATTTCATGAAAAATCTTTCCTTAAAAAAGTCTTCCGGCTGAATTCTGGATAAAAAGCCGGAAATTTCGGCATATATTTATAGATATTATCGTTTCTGAATTTGACAGATTCTGACGATTTGTAACGAAAATTCCAAGGGAGGTTGTATGCGATATTTATCGTGTATTCATATTGTTCTAACAATTGCATTTCTGGCTTGCCCAGCCTGGGCGGAGCTTGTTCATCGCTATAGTTTTGACAGCGGCACACAGGATTCCAGTGGGGATGCGGATGGGACACTTGAGGGGGACGCCGTCGTGTCCGGCGGGTCGCTGATTCTGGACGGTGTTGATGACTGGATGTCGATGCCCGGAGATGTCATTGCGCTCAATACCTATGAGACCATCACGACAGAACTGTGGTTTACATCCAAGGCCGGGGGCAATACGGGCTATACGATGATACTGTATTTCGGCGGCAACGGCAGGTCGGAAGGCGGGGCTTCGTCGAATCTGGGTTATCATTATTTGTTCATATCGGCGGCTCGCGGGGACAATGCCAGTCGTGCGGCTATTCAGACGCGGTCGCTGGATTCTTCCCCGTGGACGGAGGAAGATGCTGTCGCAGCAGGGATGGAACATGATGACGGTCTGATGCATCATTTTGTCGCCACGCTGGACAGTACCCACATCACGTTTTATATTGACGGACAGTTCATCGGGACCAAACCGTTAACCAGCGGCAAAGCCATCAGCGGAATCAGCCAGGCAATGGCATATCTGGGCAAGGGCGGCTACAGCAGCGATCCGGAGTGGGCGGGTTCGTTTCATGAATTTCGTATCTATAATTCGGTATTGACAGCTCAGGATGTCGCAAATCATTATCAATGGGGTCCGGATATAATCAGCCCTCCGCTGGTGGATATCACCGAATCGGATGGCAAGACGCTGTTGTTTAAAGATAATCCCAGCCAGGGCGACAGTTATGAGATTATGCTGCTGCAGGCGCCGACGGATACGGTTCACGTAACTGCCTTTCCGCCAATGGGATTGAATGTGGGCAATGGTTCCGGACAGAGTAAGACACTGACCTTTACGACACAAAACTGGGCACAACCGCAAACCGTACAAGTGCATATCGCCGATATGGGATTGAATACCAGTGAGGCATACTTTATTCAGCACGCTGCCCAAAGCAATGATCCGCAATACACAATCGCGGTGCGGGCTGTGGAGGTAACGATTCTGGAGAAATCCTGCGGTATGTGGGGGTATCTGGAGACGGACTATAATCTGGACTGCACCATCAATCTGGAAGATTTCGCCCTGCTGGCCAATTTGTGGATGGTAACGGATACGCCGCTGGATTTCCCTGAATTTTATATGGACTGGCTGCAGGAGACATTGACCTATGATTCGGCACTTTATCCCCGGTCGATTCAGGCATCCGACCAGCCGTTCTTCGTCAATACGGATCATGTCGTGAATCTGATTGACGAGAAGATTTACGGGCATTTTCTGGAGCATATTTATCATTCGGTCAACGGCGGGCTGTGGGGGGAACTGGTCTGGAATCGCAGTTTTGAGATGACCGGAGCGAGTGGCGGCGTCTGGACAATCGAAACCGGCGAACAGGGAGACGAACTGGTGCAATCCAGTCTTTCTACGGACGTACGACTGGTATTTGGCGACGCATCATGGCAGGATTATGAGTTGACCCTCGAGGCACAGAGAGACGGCGGCAGTGAAGGCTTTCTGATTCCCTTCCGTTATGCGGACGATAACAATTTCTATTGGCTTAATCTGGGGGGATGGAATAATGTCACGCATGCCATCGAAAAGGAAATTAGCGGCAGCCGGAGTACAGTTGCCGGGACTTCGGTCGCAGGCAGCATTGCCCTGGAGCAATGGTACACCATTCGCATCCGCTGTCAGGGCAACCATTTTCAGGTCTGGCTGAACGAGGCCAGCAATCCCAATCCGCTGATGGACTTTACAGACAGCAATAATCCGCATCTGGCCGGTCGCGTCGGCGTGGGAACATGGGCGACTGGAGCACGGTTCCGCAATATTCAGGTCAAAGATCTTTCCAATTCAACGATTCTATTCAGCGGGCTGCCCGCCCTTCCGGGAACAGCCTTTGGCGCGGACTACTGGACTCTATTCGGCACCGGGCAGGGAACTATGAGTACTGATGCACTCAATAATGACTACAGTGTGCAGATTATCAATGACGGCAGCGAAACGGGGCTGGTGCAGGATAACTTTTCATTTATTTCACAACTGTATCAGGGTTCACTATGGATGAAGGGAACACTTACAGGAGGCGTCAGAATTGAGCTGCTTGGCAGTAACACCGTTGTCGGACAGGCAATATTGGCTGCACCAACCGAGGCGTGGATGGAGTATCCGTTCCAGATTACGCCCTCGGAGGCGACGGATGACGGCAGCTTGAGAATCACGTTGTTGGGGGCAGGCACCATCTTAATCGATCAGGTCAGCCTTATGGGGCAGGATGCCCTTGATGTCGGCGGCTACCGGCCGGATTTGCTGGAGGCGCTCAAAGGGCTCCGGCCTCCGATTATTCGCTGGCCGGGCGGGTGCTACGCTTCGGCTTATTTCTGGAAGGATGGCATCGGCCGACAGCATGAACACCATAAATACCCCATCAGTCTGTGGGATGACCAGGATACCAATTCGTATGGAACTGATGAATTTCTCCGGATGTGCGAGGCCATCGGGGCGGAACCCCTGCTGGTGATTAACACCGGTCTGCTGAATGGGACGTGCGGGGTAGGGATTCCATACAAACTGACACCGGAGCAGTATCTTCAGGATGCGCTGGACTGGATCGAGTATTGCAATGGGCCTGCGGATTCGCCGTGGGGTGCAAAGCGAGCAGCCAACGGACATCCGGAACCCTACAACGTCAAATACTGGGAAATCGATAATGAAGTCTGGTCCACAAGCTGGGGCGGAGGCGTTAATGCCTATATTGATATTGTCAAGACATTTGCCCCGGCCATGCGGGCGGCAGATCCCGGCATCCAATTGATTGCCTGCGGCAGCGGCAGTTATGACCAGAACTGGAATCGCACGCTGATTGATAACTGCGGCACCCTGTTTGACTATATCAGTACGCACCATTACGAAGATGCGTCCAATTTCAAGGCCGGTCCTCGCAGTTATGAGGCATTTATTGAAACGCTGGGGGCTTATATCGCCAATTCGGCTAATCCGAATATCAAGATTTATATGTCGGAATGGAACGCTCAGAGCACCGACTGGCGTACCGGGCTGTATGCGGGCGGGCTGCTGAATGCCTTTGAGCGGACGGGGGATGTGTTTGAGATTGGCGGGCCGGCCCTGTTTTTGCGGCACACATCCGCTTCGGGCTGGGATAATGCCTTTATTAACTTCGATCACTCCGGCTGGTTCCCTGCACCCAATTATCAGGTCATGCAATTGTGGCATGACCATTATGGTCCGAACCGCGTCGAAACGACCGGGGCCGACATGAATTTGAATGTGGTTTCGACTCTGTCCGAGGATGGACACACACTGTACCTGCATATCGTCAATCCGGATGCTTCGTCAAAATCCGTGGAATATGAAATCGATAGCTCTTTTGCACCTGCGTCGGCGTACATGCTTTATTATGCACCGGGTTCGCTTTCGGCCCGGAATACGCTGGCTGAGCCGGATGCCGTACAGCTTCGGGCCAAGATTGCGGGGCTCAGCGGACAGGTGCTTCGATTTATCATGCCGGGCTATTCGGCAGGTGTGGTGGTGGTTGAAATGGACTAACCGTCCAATTATGCAGATTGAAGGTATGTGGTCCTGAAACATACATAATGTTTGAAATTTACCACCGGCCAACTTCAGACTTGACTTTTCAGGCTTTCGTTTTACGCTGTGTGAATCTGTAACTGTAGATTAAGCCTATTCAACGGAGAGCCTGATTATGTATCTGCTCGGTTATGATTGCGGCACCTCATCGGTGAAAGCGACACTTCTGGACGCCCAGACGGGCAAGCCCCTGGCGGCCTGTTCCTGGCCTCAGACGGAAATGCCTATCAGCAGCCCCCAGCCGGGTTTTGCCGAGCAGGACCCGCAGATGTGGTGGGACGCCCTGAAAGGGGCAACGGCACGGGTACTGAGTGAATCGAAGGTCCGCCCTGCAGATATCAAGGCCATCGGCATCAGCTACCAGATGCACGGGCTGGTGTGCGTGGATAAATCAATGGCGGTGATTCGTCCGTCGATTATCTGGTGCGACAGCCGGGCGGTGGTGCTTGGGCAAAAGGCCGCCGAGGCGATCGGCAGCCAGACGTGCCTGAAATACATGCTGAACCTGCCTGGCAATTTTACGGCCGGGAAGTTAAAATGGGTTAAAGATAACGAGCCCGAGCATTTTAAGCGGGTGTTTAAAATTATGCTGCCGGGGGATTGGGTGGCGATGAAAATGACCGGGCAGGCGGTGACTACCGCTTCGGGCCTGTCGGAAATGATTTTGTGGGATTTTGTCAATCGCAAACCGGCCGATATTTTAATGCAGTATTATGGATTTGAGACGTCGCTATTGCCGGAACTGGTGCCGACGTTTGGCATGCAGGGGCAATTGACCGCGGCGGCAGCGGCTGAACTGGGACTTCAGCAGGGAACAGCGGTAACCTATCGGGCCGGGGATCAACCGAACAATGCCCTGTCACTGAATGTGCTGAATCCGGGAGAAATTGCCGCCACCGCCGGGACCAGCGGCGTGGTTTATGGTATTTCTGACAAGGCTGCGTACGACACCCAATCGCGCGTGAATGCGTTTTTACATGTCAATGACGCCCCTGCCGCGGCTCGCAACGGTGTTCTGCTTTGCGTCAACGGCGTCGGTCGGCTCAATAGCTGGCTGAAGCACACGGTGATGGGCGGCAAGGATTACCCGGAAATGAATGCGATGGCCGCCAAAATCCCTGTTGGCTCAGAGGGGCTGGTGGTTCTGCCGTTTGGCAATGGTGCCGAACGGACGCTGGAAAATAAAAATATCGGGGCATCGGTGCATCATCTGGCGCTGAATACGCATCAGCTTGGGCATTTATTGCGGGCTTCACAGGAAGGGATTGTGTTTGCCCTGAATTATGGGCTGGAGATTATGAATACGATGGGCCTGCGGATTGAGACGGTGCGGGCGGGCAAGGCCAATATGTTCCTGTCGGATATCTTTGCAAAGACATTCGCAACGCTGACGGGGGCGACAGTGGAACTGTATAACACCGACGGCTCGCAGGGTGCAGCTCGCGGAGCAGGTCTGGGGGCAGGGATTTATCGCTCAGCGCCGGAGGCTTTTGCCAGCCTGAACAAGCTGGAGACGATTGAGCCTGATACGGGGACAGCGAAGGCCTGTAAAGACGCTTATGGACGATGGAAACAGACGCTGGCGGCGGTGCTGGCAGGCAATCCTGTTTAATATTTACAGTAGACGGTTTTTAAGATGTCGGTATTTGAATTATGGGATATAATGCCGACAAAATGAAATTGCAGATATAATTAAAATAGTTAATTTCTGGAGGTTACAATGACAGAGTTCTTCCCGGAAGTCAAAAAGGTCAAATACGAAGGCCCGAAATCGAAAAATCCGCTGGCCTTTAAACACTACAATCCCAAAGAAAAGGTGCTGGGCAAGACCATGGCCGACCATCTGCGTTTTGCTGTGTGTTACTGGCATTCTTTCAAGGGACTGGGGGCGGATCAGTTCGGCGCCAATACCATCCTTCGCAGTTACAATGTCGCTTCTGATCCGATGCAGAAGGCCGAGCAGACGATGCAGGCGGCGTTTGAATTTTTCGGCAAACTTGGGGTAAATTATTGGTGCTTCCATGACCGTGACATCGCACCGGAAGCAGACAATCTTGCCGAAACCAACAAACGTCTTGACCAGATTGTTAAACTGGCAAAGAAGCTCCAGAAAGATACCGGCATTAAATGCCTTTGGGGCACCACGAATGCGTTTTCGCATCCTCGCTTTATGGCCGGGGCGGGAACCAATCCCAACCCGCATGTGTTTGCCTACGCGGCCAGCCAGATTAAAAAGGCGATGGAAATTACCAAGGAACTCGGCGGTGAAGGGTATGTGTTCTGGGGCGGACGTGAAGGGTACGACACGCTGCTGAACACGGATTTGGGCCGGGAGCTGGACCACATGGCCCTGCTGCTGCATCTGGCTGTGGATCACAAGAAGAAAATCGGCTTTAAAGGTCAATTATACATTGAACCCAAGCCGAAAGAGCCGACCAAGCATCAGTACGATTTTGATGCGGGCAATTGCTTTGCGTTCCTCCAAAAATATGACCTGGTACCGCATTTCAAGATGAATATTGAGGCCAATCACGCGACCCTGGCCGGGCATACATTCCATCATGAGCTGGCTTTCTCGGCGGCCAACGGGATTCTGGGTTCGGTGGATGCCAATCGCGGTGATCTGCTGCTGGGCTGGGATACCGACCAGTTCCCGACAGATCTGTATGATACCGTGCTGGCTATGTATATTATTCTCAAGTCTGGCGGCTTTACCACAGGCGGTCTGAACTTTGATGCCCATGTCCGGAGGCAGTCTATCGACAATGTGGACCTGTTTTATGCTCATGTTGGAGCGATGGATGCCTTTGCTCGCGGTTTAAAAATAGCGTCCAAGATGCTCAAGGATAAAGTTCTGGACAAGGTCATCCAGAAACGTTATGCCGGGTGGGATACCCCGCTGGGCAAACAGATTGAATCCGGAAAAATGGACTTTGTTAAGCTGGAAAAGTATATTCTGGAAAAAGGTGAGCCGAAATTACAGTCCGGCCGGCAGGAACTGCTGGAAAATATCCTGAACGAGTATATCTGATTTCGATAGAATCTTATACGTGATGACTCAGCAGCCCCGTTCTTTTGTAAATAAAAGAACGGGGTTGTTTTTTTGTTAAATTGCCGGAAAATGTCCTTCAGAAAAAATTGAATTTAAACTCAGCCCATGAGGAGGTTTGTCTTATGAAACAAAGTGGCAATCCCAGTGTATCGAAACCGTTTCGCTGTATCCTGTCGGCTTTATGGATTTGCCTGCTGGCTGCCAGTTTGTACGCCAGCGAAATACAGACAGAACAATGGGGAGTGTTTGAGGCCGCGTTTGATGGGCCATCGACAGGCAATCCTTTTGTTGAAGTTACTCTTACAGCCACATTTACCCAGAACAGTAACCGAGTAAATGTAGACGGATTTTACGACGGCGAAGGGGTTTATCGCATCCGTTTCAGTCCGCCGACCCAGGGCTTGTGGACGTATGAGACACAAAGCAATCATCCCCGGCTTGCGGGCAAGCGCGGTTCATTGACAGCCGCTGTACCCTCCAAAAGTAATCATGGGCCGGTTGGTGTCGCCAGTACCTTTCACTTTGCTTACGCCGACGGGACGCCTTATTTCCAAATCGGCACCACCTGCTATGCCTGGGTCCACCAGGAGGATGCCCTCCAGGAAAAGACATTGAAAACACTGGCAGGTGCTCCTTTCAACAAAATCCGCTTCTGTGTGTTTCCCAAATGGTACTCCTATAATCACAACGAACCGCTGCTGTATCCGTTTGAAGGCACGCCGCCCGCAGCGTGGGATTTTATGCGTTTTAATCCAGAGTTTTTCCGGCATTTTGAGAAACGAATTCAGCAGCTTGGTCAGATGGGAATTGAGGCAGACCTGATTCTGTTTCACCCTTACGACAAGGGACACTGGGGTTTTGACCGCATGACGTCGGAGGCGGATGACCGTTATCTTCGCTATGTCGTCGCACGATTTGCGGCATTTCGCAATGTGTGGTGGTCGCTGGCCAATGAGTACGATTTTATGAAAGAAAAAACACCGGCCGACTGGGACCGATTCTTTCAGATCATTGTATCCAGTGACCCGTATGGGCGCCTGCGATCCATTCATAATGGTTCGCTGCTGTATAACCACACACAGCCCTGGGTGACTCATGTCAGCATTCAGAACGGATCGGCAGTGACTGATTTCGGCCGGGCGATTCTGTATCGTGACGTCTATTACAAACCCATCGTATTTGATGAAATCAAATATGAAGGCAATCTCCCGCAGCGATGGGGCAATCTGTCGGCTCAGGAACTGGTATTGCGATTCTGGGAGAGCGCCATCGCCGGGACGTATGCAGGGCATGGCGAAACGTATCTTGACCCCAATGATGTCATCTGGTGGGCCAAAGGCGGTATTCTGCATGGACAAAGCCCTGCTCGGCTTGGTTTTTTAAGAAAAATCCTAGCCGACGGGCCAGCCGGCGGACTGGAACCGATTGATAAATGGCAGGATTATCCGTTTGCTGGAAAACGGGGAGAATACTATCTTGGGTATTTCGGACGCAATCCCCTGTCCGCCTGGCCGTTTGAACTGCATAAGGCGGAACTTGCCGATGGCATGCGATTTACTGTGGACATCATTGATACATGGAATATGACCATTACGCCGGCGGAGGGTGTATTCGAAATCAGGAAACACGATAATTATCTGTTTGCGGATAAAAATGGACGCAGTGTATCCCTACCCGGAACGCCATATACGGCACTCCGCATACGGCGTGTCAAATGAAGCTATAGTCAATCCTCAATGACTGGTGTCCGACCGTCGGATAACTTGGTATGTCCCCACGGTTTTGCCTTCATCGGTGGTCATCACGGCATCGAGTTTATCCTGAGTGACATCTACCCTGATGACAGTAGCTTCTTCGTCTGCGGGTTTGCCGCCGATAATCACCGGGTACTCAGAAACACCCGGTTTAGGCTGGACGACCTCATATTTATGGGTGTGGCCGCAAATCATCAGGTCGATTTTGGCCTCGTTGAATATGGGTCGCCACTGTTCATAAAGATGATCGGAGCCATGCCATTGCTTAGAAGGTGTCGGAGGAATGTGGACAACCACGATTTTGAACAGGGCTTTTTTGAATGCTTCAGATTGAATTTCAGACTGGAGCCAGTGTTTCTGCTGTATGCGATAGCGGTCAAAGTCCACCAATCCGCTGTACGCGGGATTCTCATCAGCCTTGTCTTCCCCTCCATCCATGATGATAAACCGCACCGGCCCGTGGTCAAAGGCGTAATAAAACCGATCATTGGGCAATACCAGATAGTCAGGCAGCATGCGGGCATATTTGCCGCGTGTTTCATGATTACCCCGCACATATATCATTGGTATCGTTTTGGCAAACAGGTCTGCGCAGGGCTTCAGGGCATAATCGATGATTTGGGAAGCGTTATTGATATCGCTGATGAAATCTCCGTTGAGAAAAACCAGATCATAGGGTTTGGAAGCAGACTGTTCAACCAGTTTTTTGAATAAATCATTACGCTGGTGGATGTCATTTAAAACAATAAACGAAAAGGCCGGTTTGTTTTTGGCTAAAGTATTGAAACGGCAGATATCGCCAATGAGTCTCTGCCCATAGGTCACTTTATACGCTTCAAACTTGAGTATTTCCTTTGAACATATCCGATAATAATACGTGCTTGCAGGAGTAAGCCCTTCGATAGTGATGCGGTGAATAGTCTGGTCAGCATCAATCAATCCATGGCTGCTGGTAAAGGCCTTCTTGTCCAGCGTTTGTTCAGACCAGCCGTATTCCACCCAGCTTGTACATCCAACATCGGTCACCCATACGATGGACATGGATGTCTCGGTGGGATTCTGCAAACAGGGTCCGGCGACAATCTCAAGAGCAAATGCCGGTGAAGAAAACAACACGCCAATGATTACGAATCCGCACCAGACGAGGTGATTCAGTGATTGATTCCGCATCGCTACTCCATTTTCACAATAGTCTGTATTATCTCCTCATATATACACAAAAACGACCATGAAAACGCAGTTTGCTGTTCACACACAAACACTGCAAACCAGAAACTTGAAGTTCTCCGACTTACTGTTTCATAGCAGCCTTAAACTCGTCCAGACGTGCCTTGAGCTCATCCTGCATTTGGATGTTGTTTTCAGCCAGCTCAATTGCTTTGGTCTGAGCGTCAACTGCTTCTTTAATCTTGCCGTTTTTGAACAGAGCCAGTGCATAGGTATCCAGCAAACTGGCTTCTTTGCCTTCCGTCAGATTGTTGGCCTTTTCGGCCAGTTTCAGCGCTGTCGGATAATCCCGATTGGCTTCGTCAAGTTCTGTGAGCATAAACCATGCGATCTGATTAAGAATATCAGCAGGAGCTGTCTCGATAAGCTTATCAGCAATAGGACGGGTCTGCTCTACAGGTTTGCCATCCCGGAGGCCGGTAATGTACTCCATAATCGATGCGTGAACCTTCCGCTGCAGGGCTTCACGTTCGGCCTTGGCGGTGGCATAGGAAGCCATGTCAAACGTCCCGGCAATGACCTGTGTAAGCACTTCGTCCATATCGGCCAGAGGATGCCCATACCACACGACCTTACCGGCGCCATCCACGATGAATGCTGTTGGTATGCCAAGCTGCTGATAGGCTTTCATATAGCCCGCTTCAACAGTCCCAGCAACATCCACGGCAACGGTATAATTCATATTGTCACCCTGTTCGGCAACAAATGCTTTGACCTTTTCAATACTTCGTGCTTCATTGGAAATCCCAACCACCGTGACACCCTGGTCCTTGAACTTTTTCTGGACTTCTGTCAGATGCGGAATCGTCGTCTTGCAGGGGCCGCACCAGGTTGCCCAAAATTCCACGACATAGACTTTTCCTTCCTGAAAAACAACCGGCTCCCCTTTGATCCATGTCAAGCCCTCTAATTTAACGGCCGGCTGCGCCATCTGGGTCTTGCCTTCGGCTGCGGCAGAGGCAACAGCCGGGACAGGGGCTTTCTCGACAGGTTTCATTGGGACTGCAGGCACGGCCTGACTGGAGGATGAAGAAGACTGCTGCTGGGCAGGCTCCTTCTTGCAGCCAATCGTTATCGAAACAAAAGCCACAAGAGCTAAGATCCGCAGAACCTGATACCTTCTATTCCTCATCTTTTTTATCCTTTTTCGTGATAATGTCTCTGTCAATCCCTTATCCAGGAAAATGCCTTGGTAACGCTGTCTTCTATACGAATCCTCACATTTTGGCAAGTGATTTCATAAAATGATTGCCGATTCCCATGCGTAAATCAGATTCCAAAGTTTGTTATTTTTTAATTTGACATAATAAGATGTGATTTATATAATACATAGTTGGTGATTAATGGAGGTTTTCGACTTTTTTTAATAAGGAGCATTTTATGTATTCAGCATTTCACAATCGTTGTGGCTGGTTTTTATGCGCATTTTTATCCCTGATTTGTCTGGCCCATGGCAGCGGTATTTTGACCCTTTCACCAGATGAAGATTTTCCAGTGTCCGGACCTCATGGAGGCCCATTCTCACCCTTAACAAAGACTTATGAGCTTAGCAATACCGGTGATGCAGTTATTTACTGGGGTACAGAAGCAGATGCAGCATGGATTACCATGGAACCAGACTGGGGGAAATTATCTCCAGGCCAATCCACGACAGTAACGGTTACCGTAACGACTGATGCAAACATATTGCCATCAGGCATTCATACCCAGACGCTTTCTTTTCTTGATTTATCGAACAATACTCAACTTACTCGACAGCTTATATTAACTGTTCAGGCCGGTCCGATTTTTCATGTTCTTCCGGACGAAGACTTCATTATTTCAGGTACACAAGGTGGTCCATTCTCTCCATTAACCAAGACATACGAGCTTTCAAACTCTGGAACTGAAGATATTTTCTGGGGTACAGAAACGGATGCCGACTGGATCACCCTGATACCTGACTGGGGGAAACTATTACCGGGGGAATTCGCCACAGTAACCGTTTCGGCCTCCTGTGCAACCATTAATACCCTGCCGGCCGGCAGCTATACTCAACACATCTCATTTCTTGATTTTACAAATGATACTCAGTTAAACAGGCAGCTTTGTCTTACGGTTTCCACCCTTCAGGGAATCTCAGTTTCTCCGAAAGAGCTCTCTTTTTCCATAACGGAGGGGGCGTCTTCCTGCCAAGCACTGACACTGAGCAATACTGGCCCGTCTGCGTATTCATTTTCTCTGCGAAGTCGAGCGGTCAAAAACAACAATAAAGCATCGGCACCTTGTCTTGAACCCGCCCAATCTCCTGCCTATCCAGCCATGGGTGTAACAGCGGATTCTCATCCAGGCCGTATTCTTGTTCGATTCAATCACAGTATTGCCGCGGCGGCAAATTCGTCTGCATTGAAGCAGTCTTTGCTCACCAGCACCTGCGGCGGCACTATTGTACGAGAATTTTCCTCCGTTCCCGGCTTATCTCTGGTCAAATTGCCGGACGGCGTTTCTGTGCAGAACGCGATTGACCAGCTGCGCCATACAGAAAATGTTCTTTACGCCCAGCCTGATTACCGGCTTTATGCTGATAATACCTATCCCAACGACCCTCGTTTTAATGAGCAGTGGGGACTTAACAACCTTGCTGGTGTTGGGACGGTCGATGCTGATATTGACGCACCGGAAGCATGGGATATCCACACGGGTGATTCCACCATTATTGTAGCGGTTATTGACAGCGGTGTTGATTATACGCATGCTGACCTTGCAGGCAATATGTGGGTCAATCAGGCTGAGTCTAACGGCCAAGCCGGGCAGGATGATGACGGCAATGGCTATATTGATGATATTTATGGTTATGATTTCTGCAACGAAGACCCCAACCCCAAAGATGATCATTATCATGGCACCCACTGCGCCGGAATTATCGGTGCCGTCGGGAACAATGGTATCGGGATCACGGGGACCTGCTGGAATGTTCGTATTATGGCCCTGAAATTTCTGGACGCGGGCGGTCAGGGGTGGGCATCCGACGCCATTCAATGCATTCAATATGCTTCCAAGATGAAGGCAAATGTGTTAAGCAACTCCTGGGGAGGCGGCCCCTATGATCAGGCCCTGAAAGATGCGATTGAGGCAGCTCAGGCCAATAATATTCTTTTTGTCGCCTCCGCCGGGAATGAGAGCATGAATACCGATGACAACTTACACTATCCATCCTGTTACACATCGGAAAATATTATAGCGGTCCTGGCTACCACCGATAATGACGGCAAGGCCAGTTTTTCCAATTACGGCAAACTTACGGTTGATCTTGGAGCACCCGGATCCGACATCTTAAGCTGTGTTCCCGGAAACAGCTATCAAAATGCAAGCGGAACATCCATGGCAACCCCTTTTGTGTCAGGAGCCTGTGCCATGCTTTGGTCTGCCAATCCCGGTTTGACCTGGCAGGAAGTCAAAACCATTCTAATGGAAAGTGCAGACCCCACCTTGTCCAATTACTGCGTCTCGGGAGGAAGACTGAATCTGGAGAAAGCCATGCAGGAGGCCTGCGTTCAATGGCTGGCCTTTGATATCGTACAGGGACAGATCGACCCCGGTCAAAGTTTGCCCATCCAGGTTAGCCTTGATGCCTCTGAACTGGCTGCCGGCAGTTATGACGCTGAAATTATCCTGCTTTCCAACGATCCTGAACACGGCCAGATTATTATCCCAGTGCATGTTGATGTCCAGAAAGAGCCTCTTGAGATAATCCCTGACACGGCATTTGAATCGCTTGGTATTGAAGGCGGTCCATTCCAGCCGGAAAGCACAAACTATAGTATTCGTAATATCAGCAAAGAATCCATCCTGTGGTCGATTTCCCAAAAACCGGAATGGCTGGCAATCTCTTCCACCGAAGGCACTTTAGATCCGGCACAGAGTGTGGAAATCAGCATCTCTCTCAATTCTTCCGCTTTAGTGTTAAGTCCGAACCAATATAAAGAGTTCATTGAATTTGAGAATATTACGCATAATACAAAACAGATACGAGAGACCATTCTGACTGTAAAGTGTCCTGATAAATTCACCGAACAGTTTGACGCAACCAATAATGATTTATCCTACATGACTTTGACTCTGATGCCCAGTGATACAAAATCCGGATATCGGATGTGCGTCGAACCCAACTCCCTCATATCTGTTTTTGATGAGATGTCCAATATAACTTATGTGTCTGTTGGCGATGATGATTTTGTTGAAGTGCCATTTGCTGATAATAACCAATTTACTTTCTTTGGACTGCCCTATAAGAGCGTTTTTATCGGCAGTAACGGCTATTTAACCTTCGGAACCGGCGACGTTGAATACCAGGCATCTTTGCTCAATCATTTTCGTCTGCCTCGCATTTCGGCCCTGTTTGCTGACCTGACCCCCGCTCATTCCCAATGTATTTCTTATTGCCAGGCCCCCGAGTCTTTTACCGTAACATATGACAAGATTCCCCTGTATGGCGATAAGACTAAAACGGTTTCATGCCAGATTGTACTGCATTTTAACGATGGCTATATCCAGGTCAAATACCTGGATGTCCATGAAGCCAGTGCAATCTGCGGCCTGTCAGACGGAACAGGGCTGGTCACATCATTTGAAGCCAGCGACCTGAGCGACAATATAATATGCTGCGATTGCGGAGACCTCACCGGCGACAGCAGTGTCGATATGGCTGATTTGGGGCATCTCATTTCAGTGTGGCTGGCTGCAGATTGCTCAATGCCTTTCTGGTGTCAGTATGCCGACATCACCAAAGACAGCACCGTCAATTTGGCCGACCTGAGCAGCCTGGCTCTGAACTGGGGGCAGACTATCTATGCATGGACGGAATCCATTTTTTGTCAGGACCTCAATCAAAAAGGCTGGAGCAGTCCTGTTTATATGCCGGAACTGGATAGTGATGGCAACAAAGCTTTTTGTACTCGGTTCTCTCGCGACAAATTGCACATGTTTTGGAGTCGTTACAATCCTTCACTCGGTTTTAAATGTATCTGGCAAGCGGATCGCAACAGCCTCAATGAACCTTTTTCTGCCCCAAGGGCGCTTGTTGAACTATCCCAGACAGGCAAGAATTTTGGTGGAGCCTGGATCAGCGATGACAATCGGCGTCTTTATTACTTTGAGTTGATCGCTGGCGGAGGCGCAGACATTAAAATGGCAACCTGGTCGGATGCTCTGCACCAATGGATACCAACAAAGATATTTACTGAGCTTGGTGGATCTGAATATGGAAATTTCATACCCTCATTAACCAGTGATGAATTAATGCTTTTTTGGCAATCACTTAGACCTGGCGGTGCCGGAAACCATGATATCTGGACAGCTTCACGGACCTCCCTAGATGCTCCATTTGAAAACATTCGTAATCTTTCTGAAATAAACTTAAGTAACAATGACTCCGCACCATTCATTTTACCGGATGGAAGGACCTTATATTTTTCTTCTTCTACAAGAGCTGGCTATGAAAGTTGGTGCAACATCTATAAAGCAACACGAAACCATTTATCAGAAACCTTTGGCAACATTTCATTAATTAATTATCCAGGATATGAAATAAATTCATCAGAATATCCTTCCTACGTTACACCTGATGAAAATACTTTATATTTTAACAATGACAACTATGGTGTTTATCATATCTCTCTGCAGGGGCTTGCGACAGGTTATGCAGCGTCTTCACCTTGTCAGTCAAGCAATGAACATACACTTTATTACGAACGGTACATCCCTGAAATCAGCAAGACTTGTGTCGTCCAATCGGAAATCGCGGAAAATTCGATCTCGTTCGGACGGGAAATAGTGCTGGAGGATCTCACTTCTGCCGACATCAATGCCAAAGATCCGTGGATTTCCCAAGACAATCTAAGACTTTATTTTACCGAACAGACCATCGCCGGCCCAAGCATGATCAAGATGGCTCATCGCCAGGATATTCATTCCCCCTGGTCAGTTGAAACCTCTTTTCCCGAACTAAACAGTAATGGTACAGCATCAGCCCCCTCTTTATCAGCGGATGAATTAATGCTTGTTTATACTTCAACCATTAATGAAACACAAATCAGCCCTATCGCATACTGGTCTTTCAATGAATCATCCGGTGCGATAGCTGCGGATACTTCTGGAAATGATCGTCACGGCACTCTTATGAACATGGATGATACGGACTGGATCAGCGGCGCCAAGAGCAATGCTCTTAACTTTGATGGGATAGATGAATATATTGCTGTTTCTGGCTTTACGGAAGTCAGCGGATCAGCACCCAGAACCTGTTCGGCCTGGATTAAAAAAGCGGATATAGATGAGGCCGTGATTTTATCCTGGGGCGAACCGGTTGTGGGTCAAAAATGGATGTTTCGCGTTGGAGCAGCAGGTAATCTTGAAGTCAGCCTATGGGGAGGCATCATTCAGGGCACCACAATAATTAATAATGGAATCTGGCATCATGTTGCATCTGTCTATTCAAATACGGATGTCAGCGGCGATGGAACCATTGACTTACGTGATGTCCAATTATATGTCGATGGTCAATTAGAACAAAATACAGCCGTGATGAACTATGATCCCACCCTGGGCGTCCCCGGTGTAGAAACTGCAGCGACTCAGAATGTCCTGATTGGTGCCAGAATCGGCGGGGTTGACTGGGATTCTTACTATCAGGGTGCATTAGATGATGTTCGCATTTATGATTATCCCTTGGATGCCAAAGATATTTCCTTATTGGCTGGAAAAGTAAACAGCTCTTGCCTCTGTATAGCCGAACGAACCAACACCAATGAGCCATTCGCTGATATTCGCCCATTAACAGAATTAAACGCTGCGGGTTTGAATGAGAGTCCAATACTTTCTCCGGATGGACATACTTTATACTTTACTTCCAACAGGCAGGAGAATCAAAAGTGGAGCATTTACAAGGCGACACGAACTTCGATTGCTGAGCTCTTTACTCTGGAAGCATTGCTGTCTGTGGGTAATGATCTGGAT
>JAFGQP010000330.1 GCA_016935635.1 Sedimentisphaerales bacterium | reverse complement strand
GAGGAGGTTTCTTCCAGTCCGGCGGCCTGCTCGGTCGCTCCCTGGGCCAGTGATTGTGAAGCCGCTGAGACCTGCGTCGATGCGGAGGCAACCTGCTCGGCACCTTCACGCAATTCTCCAATAATTCGATTAATCGGCAGGGTTATACTGCGGGTGATGAAGAAGGAAAGGCTTATCCCAACGACCACACCGATGCCCAGGCCGATAAACATGGTTGTTGTCGCGGTGCCCAGGGATTTTGCAGCACTTTGTGATGCCTCGGTCGTTTCTTCCATGGCGGTTGTTGCAATGGTCTTTGCCGAATCCAGAACTTCATTGCCGGCAACCGTACGTTTTTTCCCCAGATCTTCACGGGCCAGCCAATTGGTCAGGTAATTACTCATGCATTGTTTATATTTACCGCTGGCGGTACGACAGCCTTCAATTTGCTTGAGATTGACTTCATGAACGGTGATTGCTTTAAGATCATCCAATTTCTGATTGATAGCGTCAAAATTCTTCAGGGCTTCTTCAACCATTTTGGGATTACGCAATGCAATAGCTTTCCAGAATTCTACGCGGACACCATCGCCCAGATGGATGATTTCATTGCAAAGTTCTGTTTTTGCATACCGTTCTTTGAGTTTATCAGCTCCAAGTTTATTTTCTTCGGCGGCATTTCCCTTAGTCAGGGCGGTTTCAATTTCTTCATTCAGCTTATTTGTTTGATCCTTGAAAAATTCTGAACAGACATCCATGTACTCTTTGGCAACGGTATTGGCAGTTTTCTGTATCTCCTGTAATTTTCCTGTTATGACAACTGTTTCATCCAGCAGTTTTTGATATTCAGCAGCCTTTGTGATTGCCAGATTTGCTTTTTCTGCTGAATCCGTATCGTTGAACTGCTCAGCGTGTTCATGGCTTTTTTTGATAGTCTCGAAAACGACGGTAAGATTTTTTCTGGCCTCGTCAAGATAGCCCGTCTCTTCCGTGAAGGCATAACCTCTTGCCGCATACATGGTAACCAGTGAATTGCGTTCCACTTCGTTGGCCAGGCCGACAGCAGGTATGTTTTGTTCGGACAGAGTCGTAGTGGTGGTCTTAACGTTTGTCATGGACCAGCTTGCCAGTCCACCCAGCATGATTGCAATAAAGAGCAACAGTGCAAATCCGAGGCTGATTTTCATTGACAGTTTCATGTTTTTGAACATACTCAGTTTCCTTAAAATAAATACCTTACGTTCGTTTGGCTCAACGAACGCCCCACAAAAGAACCGACTGAGCCGTTGTTCGGTTTCGAGGCTTTTGATTCATCACACAGCTGTGTCTGTTAGATTACTGAAATCCCTATCGGAGAAAAACTGGGGGGCTTTACAGTAAAAACACTGATTAAGTCAGTAAAAACACCGTGCTGTCAGTTGCTGGCATGCTGCGTCTTATAACAAATTCCACAAAATCACAATGAGACCGATAAAATCTGCTGTTCTGAGAAAAGGAATCGATTGAGTTACTCATGTTCTTTACATTGAGGCTGTAAAACAAATAAATTGTAAAAATTAATGAGAGAAAAAAGTAAATGATGCTTTTAAGCACAGTCCGATAATTGAATTCAATGTTCTGTATTCACAACAATCCAAGGCTTGTTGTGCCCTGGGAGACAAATATTTAATGAAAGAAACACAAATGAGGTGGTTATGAATTGAAAATCATCTGTGAAAGCTGGTTCAGATACTCTGCATCCACCGAATCAAACGCCGCCGGCAGATCACTGTCGCCATCCAGCACGGCCTGTACAATCCCCTGTTCATTCCGCACCGGAATCACGATTTCTGACCGACTCTTCGGATCACAGGCAATATGGCCGGGAAATTGGTGTACATCCGGCACGACAATCGGTTGATTTTGATGGACGCCTGCCCAGCAGACACCGGTATTGGTTTTGAGTTTCTGACAGGCCAGCGTACCCTGATACGGCCCGACCAGCAGTTGGCCCTCGACCAGTCGGTAAAATCCCACCCAGTAAAAATGTCCCATCTTGTGATACAGCAGGGCGGCTGCGGTGGCCATGCGGCTGATCGGGTCTGATGTGATTTGATAGAGCTCGGCCAATTGACTGAGCAGACGTTCATAGCGTCCGGCCTTTTGCTGGGCTTGAAGGGGGCTCATTTATAATCCTCGATGGCTTTTTGTATCCGCCGGATAGCTTCCTGCAGCGTTGACTGAGTACAGCCGTAATTGATTCGCAGAAAACCACGGCCGTCAAACTCCGCTCCGTCCGAAAGTCCCACCCCGGCCTGTTCAAAAAACTCGACCGGTCGCTCAAGCCCCAGCGGGCGGGTATCCATCCATCCCAGATACGTCGCCTCCGGCGTGTCCATATTCAGGCAGCCGGTTTCTGCAATCCCCTGGCAAAGCATATCACGATTGTGCCGCAGATAAGCAATCAGACGCTGGTGCCAGTCGTGGCCTTCCCCAAATGAAGCCAGTGTGGCCAGATATCCGATGGCGTTGACATGCGGGACGATTCCAAATGTGGCCTTGCGAAAACGATGCCGCAATTGCGGATTCGGAATAATCGCCATCGCACAGCTCAATCCGGCGACATTAAATGTCTTGCTGGCCGCCATCAGGGTAATTATATTGTTGGCGGCCGCTTCACTGAATGACGCAGTGGGGATGTGCCGGCGCGATTCATCCAGAACCAGGTCGCAATGGATTTCATCCGAACAAATGACGATATGGTGTTTCAGGCAGACGTCGATGATGGATTCCAGTTCCTGCCTGTCCCAGACCCGGCCGGTGGGATTGTGCGGACTGCATAACAGCAGCAGGGTGGTTTTCTCGGTGATTGTATCTGCAAATCGGTCAATATCCATTTCATAGCGGCCGTTGTGATGCGTGAGGGGACAGCGGATCAATTGCCGCTGGCTGTACTCCGGCGCCGACAGAAACGGCGGATAGATAGGCGTAAAAGAGACAATCTGCTCCTCCTCGCCGGTCAAGCCGCGACATGCCGCATTCAAGCCGCAAACCAGCCCCGGCAGCCACACAATCCAGTCGTCCTGGATTCGCCAGTCGTGCTGGCGGTAAATCCACTCTGCAGCAACGCTGTTGAGGTTATCGGGCCGGATAGCATATCCGAATACCCCATGTTCTGCTCGCTGACGCAATATCGCAATGACCGCATCCGGACTGCGGAAGTCCATATCCGCCACCCACATCGGCATAATATCGCGGTCGCTGTATTTAACCCATTTCAGACTGTCGGACTGGCGTCGGTCTATCGGTGTATCAAACCAGGGATCGTTATGATTCATTAGGCTTTGTCTGTTTGCAAGGGCTTAATATTTTCGCGGCGGACGATTCTGGTAGTTGTTCCGGCGGAAGCCGTTCTCTGTGCCATTGGAGGCACCACCCGAGGCAGACGCTCCGACAGGAGCCGGGGATGATGATACAGAGCCATCTTCCAGTTTCCCGAATATCATCCGGCCGGCGGAAGTCTGCAGGGCGCTGGTCACCGTAAAGTTGATCATCTGGCCGATGCGGTCGTTGCCGCCTTCCACCACAACCATTGTGCCGTCTTCAAGATAACCGACACCCTGACGCTGATCTTCACCCATGCGGATAATCTTGACCTGCATGGTCTCGCCCGGCAGGGTCACGGTCTTGAGAGAATTCGCCAGGTCATTAATATTGACCACGTCCACGCCGCGCAGCTGGGCGACCTTGTTCAGATTGTAATCGTTGGTAACCAGTCTGCCGTTGCAGTTCTTGGAGAATGCCACCAGCTTCTGGTCCACGCCTGCCTTTTCTTCGATGCCCGGCGGGGGGGTATCATCCACAATGACCTCAACAGACGGATTGTGCTGGAGTTTATTGAGCATATCCAGTCCCCGGCGTCCCCGATTGCGTTTCATCTTGTCCGCAGAATCGGCGATAAGCTGCAGTTCGTTGAGCACAAACCGCGGCACAATCAGCGGCGAGTCGAAAAATCGTGTATTGGCGATGTCCGCAATACGCCCGTCAATAATGACCGACGTATCCAGCACCAGCGGACGCAGGCCTTTAATCTGACGGGAAAACTCAAGATAAGGAATGACAAACCGAAAATCATCTTTGGTCCGGACCACGATACTGATTGTCAGATAGCAGATGCACATCCCGGCCATCCAGATAATCATACGCAGGGTCATCTCCTGCAATTGGAGATTATAAATCTCGTTCAGCATCTCAATCACACGGGTCATGGCCCAGCTGATAAGAATTCCAATCAGAAGGCCAAAGAAAACACCCGCCAGGGCGGAGAGCGATTTTTTCGGAGTTAACCACTCGGTAATAATGGTAATAATGCAAATTGCCAATCCAACAATAAAGACCTTGATGTCCTGCTCACTTTTGGCCGTCTCGTTCAGGCCGACCAGCAGCACGGAAGCGGCGGTCAGAAAGAATAAAAAGCGGATAAAGTATAATAACATTCTTCGGTCCTTTCATGAAATAATATTGATATATGTTATAAAACACTCTTTAACTATAAGACTTTACAGTATAACCCGCTGTCCATTTTTTACAATCTTCTATAAAGATTCGACTTATCGGACTAAAAATAAGACCCTAATCATCTTTCTCTATACAGAGTTCGTCTGTTGACGGGGGGTTTCATTATTGTTTTCAGAATTGTCGGATTCATTGTAATACCACTTAAGTTGACGTTCCGCCAAGTCGATATGCTTTCAGAACAAAAAGTTGGACTGTCAGACAGTACTTACATTTGGTTATCGAAATTTTGGAAGGAAATGGTAGATGTCACTACAGACTAAACTTCAACCAAAGGGGTTGCTGGACTCTGCTCTGGAAGCCGTCATTAATGTGGCACGCCATAAAGGGGTTGCATTTAATATCGATTTGGGCAGCGACCTGCCAGATAGCTTTTATTGCGATAAAAATAAGCTCACACAGGTCTTAGCGGCACTCAGCGATCAGGCAGTTAGAAGAACATCACAAGGGTCTGTAACAATTCACATGGCTCTGGGCAAATGTCTTGGGAATGGGGTATTACAGATTGCTTTTTGTGTAGAAGATACAGGGCAGGGCGTGGATCCGGATGGAATTGGTCAGGTGCTGGATCTGGATATTCCTATCGGAAGCTGGCCGAAAGAGTACAGTAATAATGATGCTGCCGTTGCACTGCGTATGTCGGCCAAACTGGTCAATTTGATGGGTGGAAAATTAGAAGTAAAATGCAATTCCGGCCAAAATACTCAGTTTTTTTTCACAATTCCAGTAAAACAGGATGGTCAGTTTGCACATACTTTTCAGGCCCCGGTTCAGCAGGCACCTGCTGCGCCAGCCAGCACTGCAGTACGTCCCAATGATGCTGCGGGTGAAAATTCACAAACCGCATCTGCAAAAGTACTTATAATTGATGATGTTCCGGAAAACAGGGCCCTGGTTGAAATACTGCTCAAGAAAATGGGCCATAAGACATCATTCGCCACAAATGGACTCGAAGCGGTGGAATTGTGTAAAAAGGATAAATTCGATGTTCTTTTAATGGATATCCAGATGCCTGTCATGGACGGTCTGGAAGCTACCCGACAACTACGCGCCGAAGGATTGAATACCAAATCCACGATTATTGCAATGACAGCCTCAGGCAACAAATCCGATGAATTCGCCGCCCTTGATGCAGGCTGTGATGATTGTTTACCTAAGCCTGTTGATAAAAAGAAGTTAGAACGCAAGTTGTGGAGGATTGTGGCCCAGATTCAGCAACTTAGTGATGCCGAGCACGGCAAGAGCATCGTATCGTTCCTGGAAGGAGATCCGGATTACCAGAAGGCGATTGAAACCTTCATTGAAAACCTGCCCAATCGGGTGGATGAAATCAAGTCGGCCTATGAAAAAGGCGATCTGAAAGACCTTGCTTTTAAAGTCCACGCTTTAAAAGGATTAGGCGGTTTTGCCGGATTTCCGGTGTTTACCGAAAGGGCCAAGATTATGGAACAATCAATCAAGGCCAATGAAGTCGATAAGGTACAGGCCCAGGTGGATGAACTGGTTCAGCTTTGTCTGCGAACAAAACTAAAGGGCGAAATTCAGATGTAATATACATCTATATCAGTAAATTATATAAGGAGGCGGCAAAAGCTTTCCGTAAATCGGAAAGCTTTTGTTATTTGTGGGGAGATAGGGTTCCGTTCGCTTCGATTAAATGTAAATAGGTCTAAATTACCCAAAATAGTTCTTTTTATGCGAATAGACAAAGTTTTCGATTTATTTGGTCTTGCTTTTCGCTATAATACCCAGTCGAAAGAAAACAAGGCGGCCTGGCAATATAATTGCTTTTTCTCATGGAAGAATCCAAAGACAAATCAGCGCTGGATAAGACCAGTGATTCGGAACTTCTGGAGCGTTATCGGAAGGGGGAAGAGTCTGCGTTTCGTGAGATAGTAAATCGATATAAGAACTCTTTATATGCTTTTTTGCGTCGTTTTATCAGCCAGCAGGATGTGGTAGAAGATGTCTTTCAGGAGACATTCTTGCAACTTTACAGCAGCCGGGACAGCTTTGATATGGACCGGCCCTTGCGTCCGTGGTTATTCACTATTGCAGCCAACAAAGCAAAAGATGCCCTGCGAAAAATCCAGCGGCAGGCAACCATGAGTATGGGGACGATGGCCGATGCCGGGGATGTCTCCATGGATGAGGTAGTCAATATCCTGACCAGTTATGAGACTACGCCCGAAGACGAAGTCAGCCGGGACGAAACCTCGGTCCGGGTGCGACGGATTATAGCGGAAATGCCGGATAATTTGAGGGAAATTTTGCTTCTTGCCTATTTTGAGCAATTTTCTTACAAACATATGGCCGAGATTCTCAGTATTCCAATAGGGACGGTAAAGAGCCGACTACATACAGCAGTGGCGCATTTCATGAAAAAGTGGAAAGCTGCAGACCGAGGTGATAATAACACATGAGGCTTAGTAAAGAACAACAGCAGATAATATTGGACTTTTATTTCCGTTGCGGGACAGAAGAAGATGTTGTCCGAGGACGTGATCTAATTGCTTCTGATGCTGAGGCGGCACGCCTTTACGATGGTCTTGAATCGACATTAACGGAGTTGGATAGTATAAAATACGAGCCTTGTCCTGATAACCTTGCGGAATTGACCATTGCCAAGCTGAAACTGGTGGCATCATCCTGCAGAACTGGACAATCCAATCTCGAACGGCTTATTGCCGCTGAACAGCAAAAATTCGCCTTTACACCTGCTGCACAAGTTCGAAAAAGCCCTGTATTCCTACGGAAATTCTATGACATCATGGCCGCTGCTGCTGCCGTGGTTTTAATTGCTGGCGTTGCATTTCCTACCTTTGCTTCCATGCGTGCTCACAGCCAGCGCGTAGCCTGTGAGGCCAATATGGGACGGATTGGCCAGGCTTTCAGCAGCCTGATCCGGGATAATGAGCGTCTGACGGGGGTAAAATTGACAGCGGGGTCTCCCTGGTGGAAGATTGGAGATCAGGGCAGCCAGCCTCAATCTAATACTCGCGTTGCCTGGCAGCTCATCAAGCAGGACTATGTCAGCCCTGAGACATTCATTTGTGCCGGTCACAAGGGCGGCCAGCCCGTCTCCCCCCAGCAGCTTATCCAGCAGCTCCACGATTTCCCCTGTCGCAGCAACATCAGTTACAGTTTTATGATTATCTGTGATCAGATGGGTTCGATGGAAGGCAAGTCGCGTCGCATCATCATGAGCGATATGAACCCTGTATTCAGGCGGATCCCCGAGTGCGGCAACAAACAGTATGAAAAGCTCAATCAATTCGAAAGAGTGCTCCTGACGGATCAGCTCAAAAAGATGAGCAGTCCTAACCACGGCACGCGCGGGCAAAACGTGCTGTACTGTGACGGCAGTGTGGAATACGTCAAGCAGCGCATTGTAAATGGGGATGATATCTTTACCGTGCGGGGGGTGGAAGCCTACACCGGGACTGAGACGCCCCGCGATGAAAACGATGTTTTTCTGGTGCCATAACAAGCCTGTTTTCTTATAAAGATTCTTAACAAAAGTCCGATTTCCAGATTAAAATCCCCCTTTCTGTATTGCATCAGTCTTTGGCCCCACGTATGATATACTCATCAGGTATGATGGTATGTGCCTGTAAGAGTACGTTTGATACGGGATTTGGATATGGAAAGAATTGCTATGGTTCAACCCTGGTTTAGATCGAAAAAAAATCTGCTGATTTGCTGGGCCATGACACTGGGATTGGGATGCGGCCATGTATTGGGGGCGGACTCCGCCAGAACCATCCGTCTTTCAGCGATGGATTTATCCTTTATGGAAACCGGCTGGGGACAGGCGCAGGCCGATCGGAGCGTTGACAGGAATCCCCTGACGATTGCCGGCACGCAGTATTCACACGGAGTAGGCACCCACGCCGAAAGCAGTTACACGATAGCGGTCAACGGGGCGACGCGATTTACGGCCAAAGTCGGGGTGGATGATGAAGTACGCGGCAATCCCGCTTCAGTGGAATTTGTGATTGTCGTCGATGGCAGGGACACGTTTCGCAGTGGGATTATGAAACCCGGGATGGCTGCCAAACAGGTCGATATCGCTCTGGCCGGTGCCAAAACGATGGAACTCAAGGTCACCGATGGCGGGGATGGGGTTTCGTATGACCATGCAGACTGGGCCGAGGCGGAATTTACCTGCTCAGGGATTGCCCCCGCGATTCCTCCCGAAAAACAGCCGATACAAATTCTGACGTCCCGCTCAGCAATGACGCTGTTTACCGCAAAAGACAGGCGGCTTTATCAGTTGGGATACGGCGCATCGGAGAAGGTAATACCGGCTCCCCGGCGTAATCCTGCCCGTGAGGATGAGTTTTATCCCCCATCCGGAAACGGCTATATTTTTGAGCCTGCCATTCAGGCTATCCACGCCGACGGCAACACATCCACGGACCTGGTGACGGACACCGTCCAGACCGAGACGGTGGATGACAATATCAGCCTGACGCGAATCGCGTTAAAAGACAGCCGCTATCCATTCTATGTGACCCTGTGTTTCAGGGCTTATCGGCAGCAGGATGTGATTGAACAGTGGGCCGAGATTCGACATCAGGAAAACGGGCCGGTTACATTGTATCGATATGCCTCATCGTCACCTGTGGTGGAAGCGAAGAACTACTGGCTGACTCACTTTCATGGCGACTGGGCGCAGGAAGCCCAGTGGATTGAGGAGCCGCTGACTTCCGGGATGAAAATTCTGGATTCAAAAATCGGCGTGCGTGCCCATCAGTATCGCAGTGCAATGTTTACCCTGGCACTGAATCAGCAGGCCAGAGAGGACCGCGGCGAGGTGATTGGCGGAACACTGGCCTGGTCGGGCAGTTTCCAGTTTGCCTTCGAAGTGGATAAAGATAACCATCTGCGGATGCTGTGCGGGATTAATCCGTTCGGTTCGCAGTATCGTCTTGAATCCGGGCAGACCTTTACAACGCCGGCCATGCTGTGGAGCTTCAGCCGGAACGGCAAGGGGCAGGTCAGCCGTAATTTCCATCGCTGGGCCAGACAGTATGGCCTTCGGGATGGAGACAAACCTCGTCCGATCCTGCTGAACAACTGGGAAGCAACGGACATGAATTTCGATGAGAATCTCATTGTCTCGCTGTTTGACGGGGCCAGAGAACTTGGTGTCGAGCTGTTCCTTCTCGATGATGGCTGGTTCGGCAATAAATATCCGCGAAATAACGACCGGGCAGGACTGGGCGACTGGGAGGTGAATGTTAAGAAATTGCCGCACGGCCTGTCCTATCTGGCCGATGAAGCGAACAAGCGAGGCCTGCGATTCGGCATCTGGACGGAGCCGGAGATGGTCAATCCCGCCAGCGAATTGTATGAAAAGCATCCCGAATGGGCAATCCGCCAGGCACATCGTGAGCCGCAGACCAGCCGCAACCAGCTTAATCTGGATATGAGCCGGCCCGAGGTCAAGGAATTTGTCTGGAAGTGCATCGATGACTTGTTCGGTCCCAATCCGGCCATCAGCTACACCAAGTGGGACTGCAATCGCTATGTGACCCAGCCCGGTTCGACATGGCTCAGGCCCGACCAGCAGACTCATCTGCTGATTGATTACAACAAGGCGCTGTATGAAGTGATGGCACGCATGGCTGAAAAATACCCCCACGTACAGGCGATGCTCTGTTCCGGCGGCGGCGGGCGGGTGGACTATGGTGCCCTGCGATATTTTCATTCGTTCTGGCCCAGCGATAATACCGACCCGCGCAGCCGTGTGAAAATCCAGTGGGGCTACAGCCATTTGTTCCCGGCCTGTGCGATGTCCACTCATGCGACACGGATGGGCAGCCGGCCGCTGAAGTTTACGCTGGATGTGGCTATGAGCGGGGCGTTTGGCCTGGATATGGATGTCCGCAAACTCAGCCCGGCGGATCGCAAAACTGTTGCCCATGCGATTGCTTTATTCAAACAGACCCTGCGGGATATTGTTCAGTTTGGCGACCTGTATCGTCTTGCGTCGCCTTATGATGGGGATGTGGCGGCAATGCATTTTGTCACGGCCGACCAGTCGAAGGCGGTGCTGTTTATCTATCAATTGAATAACGGCCAGGCTAATGTAGTCAAGCCGCAGGGACTGAATCCGCAGCGAAAATACCGTGTGCGTGAAGTGAATCTGCTCCAAGGCACAGCCTCGCAGTTGAAAGAAAACGACCGGGTGCTGGATGGAGCGACCCTGATGCAGCAAGGCCTGACCTCGCCCTGTACAAAAGAAAATCAAAGTGCTGTGATCCTGTTCGATGGGACAGCACAGTAATACATGGAAATGAATGATCGGAGAAATGAAACTTGACGTATGATGTAAACAGAGTTCCGTCCCCGTGTTATCTGATTGATTTGGGCTTGCTGGAAAAGAATCTCAAGGTTCTGCAATTTGTACAGGCGCGAACCGGATGCAAAATATTGCTGGCCCTCAAGGGCTTTGCAGCGTGGAGTACATTCGGGCTGTGTCGGCAGTATCTGGCCGGGGCGGCGGCCAGCAGCCTGCACGAGGCCAAACTCGCCCGCGAGTTTTTCGATAAGGAAGTCCATCTCTGTGCCCCGGGATACCGGGATGATGAGATGGAAGACTACATCCGGATTGTCGATGATATTGTTTTCAACTCGTTTACACAGTGGATTCATTTTCGGGATCAAGTGTTGAGTGCCCCGCGTAAAATCCGCTGCGGCATCCGCGTTAATCCGATGCATTCGGAGGTCAAAACGAAGATTTACGACCCCTGTGCTCCCGGTTCCCGGCTGGGGACGCTGCGGGAATATTTCAAGGAAGACCAGCTCGACGGCATCACCGGTCTGCATTTTCATACCCTGTGTGAACTGAATGCCGACTCACTGGCTCGGACACTGCCGGCGGTGGATAGGCATTTTGGCGACATCATCCGGTGCATGGAGTGGATGAATTTCGGCGGCGGACACCACATTACCCGGCCGGATTACGATGTGGATTTATTGTGCAACCTGATTACGGATTTCTATCATCGGTATTCCAATATCAAGACTATTTATCTGGAGCCGGGCGAGGCGATTGCCCTCAATACCGGGGTGCTGATCGCCACGGTGCTGGATATTACTCATAATGCGATGGATATTGCCATCCTGGATACGTCTGCCAGTGCTCACATGCCGGACGTGCTGGAGATGCCGTACCGCCCCAACATTACCGGCGGGGATTTGCCGGGCAAAAAGGCCCATACATATCGTCTGGCCGGGCCGACCTGCTTGGCCGGCGATGTGATTGGCGATTATTCGTTTGATCAACCGCTGAAGATTGGCGACAAACTGGTCTTTTGTGATATGGCCCATTACACGATGGTCAAAAATACGATGTTCAACGGCATTAACCTGCCGGATATTGTCCTGTACGACCCTGCAACGGACCAGTATAAGGTCCAGCGGCACTTCACCTATGAAGACTTCAAGGGTCGATTATCGTAAGTGGATCGTGAAAAGAGCAAATCAAAATCGGGAGGCAGTATGGGTAAAAAAGATCTGTATGGCAAAATGTTTCGTTGTGAGCCGGGCATTCACCACCGATTAAGCCGCTGGGATCCTGATGATACAGCGGGACTGAACAGAGATAAGGCCGAAGAGCAATTTGACAAAATCCTCACGCGGCTCAATGAGCTGGAGTTTCTGCTGTATGCCGAAAGCAAACATTCGGTACTGGTGGTGCTGCAGGCGATGGATGCCGGCGGCAAGGATGGAACCATTCGCAACGTCTTTGGGCCCCTGAATCCGCAAAGCTGTAAAGTCGCGTCATTCAAGACCCCCACGGCCCTGGAACTGTCGCATGATTTCCTCTGGCGGGTCCATTCTGTAACACCTCGTTTAGGTGAAATTGCAGTTTTCAATCGGTCGCATTATGAGGATGTTCTGATTGCCCGCGTTAAAAGCCTTGTGCCCAGGACAGTCTGGTCCAGACGATATTCCCAAATCAACGATTTTGAACGCCTGCTGGCAGAAAATGGGACCCACATTCTGAAGTTTTTCCTGCATATCAGCAAGGACGAACAGTTGAAGCGGCTCAAGAAACGGCTGGATGATCCGACACGACACTGGAAAATGAATCCGGCAGACTTCAAAGAACGCAAGCTGTGGGGGGATTATCAAAATGCCTATGAAGATGTCTTTAGCCGATGCAGTACTGATTATGCTCCATGGTATGTGATTCCCGCCAATCACAAGTGGTTTCGGAATCTGGCGATTGCTCAGATTCTGGCCGAGAAACTGGAAAGCCTGAAGATGAAATTCCCGGCCCCCAATTATGATGTATCAAAAATAAAGGTGAAATGATGGAACGTACAGGGATGTGTCATCTACTGTAGAAAAGAGAACAGGATCCTTAAATGACGACAAATCTAACGCAGATAAATCAACGAAATTACTCGTTACATAAAATAGTGTTTCTTTTTGTGTTCACGATTTGCTATTTGGCCTGTCGAATTCCTCTGATTCATGAGCCGTTGTTTTTTGAAGAAGG
>JAFGQP010000064.1 GCA_016935635.1 Sedimentisphaerales bacterium | reverse complement strand
TGCCGGATGGGGTTCGGGAGCCGCTGCACGGCCATCCATGGAAGGTGACGGCGGCGGTGGCGGCAGGAAATCTGGACACGGCGGGTCTGGCTATTGATTTTTGTGTGCTCTTGCGGCATCTGGAGGGCATTCTGGGACCTCTTATGGGACAGAATCTGGAGCAATGTGAGCCGTTTATAGGGATTAATGCTTCAGCGGAGCGGGTTGCTCAGTATGTGTTTGGCCAGATGGCAGGCTTGATAATCCCGCCGACTCAGTTAATTTGGGTTGAGGTAATGGAAGCGGCCGGGTGTCGGGTGCGGTACGAACCTTAAATTGACCTTGAGGCTGTCGCACGACGAGCCGATATTTAAAATAGTGTTATTTGGTCTGAAAATAAAATTTATTATATTAGAAGTTGTATATATGTTATGTCAAATATGTAAAGAAAACACGGCCACGATTCATTTGACCGAAATTTCCCATGGACAGCGCCGGGAGACACATTTGTGTCAGCGCTGTGCCCAGCAACAGGGGCTTGGGGTTCAGCCGCAGATTCCGTTGAATGAATTGTTGAGCAGTCTGCTTCAGGCGGCAAAAACTGCGACTGATTCGCAGGAAAAAACAGTGAATTTCAGCCATCCGGATAAGACTTGTCCTGTGTGCGGGATGACACTGCAGCGATTTAGTGAGACCAGCCTGCTGGGGTGTCCTGAGGATTACAAGCATTTTGAGAAGGAACTGGGGCCGCTGATTGAGCGGACTCATGCGGGTCATAGTCATCATTGCGGCAAGGTGCCCGCGCATGCGGGGCAGGAGATGAAAAAGGAAGTGGAGCTGCTGCATCTTCGCCGGCAGCTTGAGCAGGCGGTCAAGGCAGAAGATTACGAAACCGCCGCGCGGCTGCGCGACCAGATCAGGCAGTACCAATGAAACCTGCACAGCTTGCCAATCAGTCCAGTTCGTGGTTTGGAGCCGAAGGGCCGGGGTGGGATATTGTCATTTCATCGCGGGTGCGGCTGGCGCGGAACCTGGCGGATTATGAATTTCTGTCGTGCCTGACGCCGGGACGTCAGCAGGAAATTCTTGATAAGCTCAGTGAGGCGATTTTGTCGCTGTCGCTGGGGGATGAGGTCTATTTTATGGATGTGGACCGGGCGGCGACACTGGAGCGGCAATTGCTGACGGAGCGGCATTTGATCAGCCGACAGCACGCGGCGGGCAAGGGACCGCGCGGGGTGGTGGTCTCTGCGAAGGAATCGTTTACGGCGATGATTAATGAGGAGGACCATCTGCGAATGCAGGTGTATGCGGCGGGATTCAATCTGGGTGATTGCTGGAAGCGGATTAACGCCATCGATGATATGATCGAACAGAAGGTGCGGTATGCCTACAGCGAGCGGTGGGGGTATCTGACGGCGTGCCCGACGAATGTAGGGACCGGGATTCGCGTGTCAGTGATGCTGCATTTGCCGGCGCTGAAGATGACCGGGCAGATCGAGAAATTTGTGACCGCGGCCAGGGATGCGGATCTGGCGGTGCGTGGATTGTTCGGGGAAGGGACTGATGCGCTGGGGGATTTTTATCAGCTTTCCAATCAGGTAACGCTGGGGGTACGGGAAGAGGATGTGGTGCGGGAACTGTCGGACAATATTGTGCCGCGGATTGTGGACTATGAGAAGGCGGCGCGGCAGGTGCTTTTGGAGCAGAAGCCGCATACGCTGGACGATAAGATTCAGCGGGCGCTGGGAGTGCTCAAGAGTGCATGCCTGATCAGTTCGCAGGAGGCGCTGTATCTGCTGTCGAGTGTGCGGCTGGGGGTGAATCTCGGGCGTGTGCCGAATCTGTCGTTGACGACGATTAATGAATTGTTTCTGCTGACGCAGCCGGCCCATCTGCAATTGCGGGCCGGAAAGATGCTCGATGCCGACCAGCGGGACGCCCTGCGTGCCCAGATTATCCGTCAGAAGCTGGCGAATAATTGATTATTTTTTGCTCCCTATATTTTTCCTGTTCGCCATTTTCAATCGCTTGACTTTTTCTTTTGCCTCTTTGTGCCCGCCCTGGGCGGCCTTTAACAGCCAGTGCCGGCTCCATCGTTCTGATTTGCTTACCCCATCTCCATCCTGGTAGCACAGCGATAAATACCATTGAGACTTTGGGTCGCCTTTGATGGCGGCCATTTTATAATATTTGACGGCCAGCATGTAATTCTTCTTTAAACCCTGGCCTTCATGACAGGCATATCCGAGGTCACGCAGGGCGTGCGGATCTCCCTGATGTGCGGCTTGTTTTAACCATACGATGGCTTTCTTTAGATTTTTCGCCACGCCCTGTCCGTCACGATACATCATATAAACATTGTATTGTGCTGCAGCCTCTCCTGACTGGGCGGCATACAGATAATATGCAAAGGCCTTTTTACGATTGGCTTTTGTACCGCAGCCGAAGTCGTAACAGAGGCCGGTATAGTAAGAAGAGTCCATGCAGCCTTCATCAGCCAGTGCTTTCCAGATTTTGAAGGCTGGCGCCCATTGTCCATTGATGAAAGCCAATTTGCAGGCTTTGCGATAGCTGAGATCTTTTGCTTTTTTTGAATCCATGGTTTATCCAAATAAAATTTAGTTTTCAGAAATATTCCTGAATCCGGCGATGGACCGATGAAGATTGGCTATGGCAGGCGGTTGATATTTTTGGATGAAATACGCCGTATAGTAAAGGGTTGGTTTATCCAGAAAGGCCTTCAGAATGGCGGTCCGGCCGAGGCGAAATGCATCATCAGGGACATGGGCGTATTCTTTGCGGATGTTGGCTTCATAGCGATCAAATTCATCGTCGGAGCTGCCCAGGATGGACAGGTCGATATCGGCAATCAATTCCTGGTCTCGGGTTTGCGGCCGGCCGGTGTGTTTGGTGGTCAGGATGAGGTTTTGGATTTCCTGGGCCATTGCGTCGGTCAGGCCCGCCTCCATGCAGGTATTATAGGCGATGAGGGCACTCTGTTCTTCGTTCTGACTCCCCCGGACATCGTAGACGACATCATGATACCATAGGGCGAATTCGACGGCGTCCGGATTGGATGCCATGGACCGAATTTGTTCGAAGATGTCGAGGCAGGCTCGGATGTGGTCAAGATTGTGATAAAACCGATGCGGCTGAGTGTAGGCGTTCACCAGCAGTTCAAATGCAGCATCGGCGCTGGACTTTGCCCCGATGCGCGACCAAAGCTTAAGAAAACGGTTTTTCATACGATTCCAAAATAGTCCATGACCCGATTTAACAGGGCCTGAATGGATGCCGTGTCGGTATTGTTTGAGTTGTCAATCTCCCATAAGCGGCCGTGGCCTTCCCGCTCGATGGCGGTTTTGATATAGAGCTGTTTCTGCTGGTCGTTGTACTGGCTGGCGATGCGGGTTTTGATTTGTTCGGGGGTCAGATTTCGCTGT
Source organism: Sedimentisphaerales bacterium (assembly GCA_016935635.1). GTDB lineage: Bacteria > Planctomycetota > Phycisphaerae > Sedimentisphaerales > Anaerohalosphaeraceae > Anaeroglomus. Next base: position 1,367 of record JAFGQP010000064.1, on the reverse strand, counting down.
TCCAGGCGAGCCCGTTGGGTCTTGTCGTCGGTTTTGATCAGGATGATGTTATTATTGCATAGATGGATCATATCCGTCTCGGCCAGGAGTGCGGCGTTAATCAGGATCAGGCCTTTTTTGTCGGAGAATTCTCTGCGGAGGCGAACCGTCAGGGGTGTATACAGCATTTTATTGAGTTTTTTGAGCTGGTGAATATCCCTGAAGGTGATTTCGCCGAGTGTTTTTCGATTGATAAAGCCATTGGAGTCGATGATTTCACTGCCGAATTGAGCGGCCAGTTCCTGACGGAGGTTCTGGTATGCGGGTTCTTTCAGGCTGCCGAGGATCTGGTGGCCGATGTGGTCCAGTTCGATGTTATGGACGGGGATGGATTGTCCCAGTGTGGTCAGGATGGTGCTGATGTATGATTTGCCCGCGCCGATCTGGCCGGTGACGCCGATGATGTACTGGCCGGACAGGCGGGCTTCGAGCTGCTGTTTGACGAACAGCGGGACGTATTCATGGATAAAGCCATGGTTTTTCTGGATTTCCTTGACGGCGCTGGAGCTGACATGGCCCAGGGCTGGTTTGGCAAAGAGAATGAAGGTGTCGATCCCGAGCTTCTGGCTTTCTCCGACCTGGTGCAGGATGTTTTCGTAGTTAAAATCTTCGCCATTGCGGACGCCCTTGACGATGACCGAGACGCCGTTTTCATAGGCATAATCGACCAGCAGCCCTGAAAAGGACACAACTTCGACATTGGGGATGTGGGTCAGGGATTGCTTTGCCATGCGGGTCCGTTCTTCCAGGCTGAAGGTGTACTGCTTCTGGGGATTGACGCCGATGCCGACGATGACGTGGTCAAATACCAGCGATGCCCTTTGAATGATGTCGATATGACCGAATGTAATCGGGTCACCCGAAAACGCGTACATTGCCTTTGCCATAGCTGCTTGTTTCCTATTGTATCTATATGGATGAGAGAAATCGTTCCTTTACAATTTCTCAGGATTATATCATAGTGGACCGGCTAATACAAGAACGGATAAGGATTGCCTGCCATAGAGAGCCTTATCACGTTATTTGAATTGTCCGATTTTTTCGGACAGTTGATTTTTACGGTTTTCGTCTCAGAAGAGCGGCGGACAGGAGGAACAGGGTCAGGGTTGCCGGTTCGGGGATGATCTGGAGGTAGGGGGCGTGGCCGGCGGTGTCTTCGGACATGCCGATGAGGATATCGGAGGAGTCATACCATTCGGCCAAATCGGCCTGGATGCTGAATCGAATCCAGGGGTAGGACTCAATAGTGTTCGGCACTCGATTTGCGTAAGTAAGGGTACTATTTTTTACCAAGGCCAGATTTTATGATTGCGCGCGATTGGGTGTTG
>JAFGQP010000063.1 GCA_016935635.1 Sedimentisphaerales bacterium | reverse complement strand
TTATCCAGGCCATTTTATCGGCGGGCGGTCAATGCGACGGGGATTGTCCTGCACACCGGGCTGGGTCGGGCGGTATTGCCGCAGGCGGTATTAAAACAAATACAGGAGCACCTGGGCGGCTATTCGCTCCTGCAGGTGGATGTCAAAGAGGGCAAACGATCCAACCGGGATGGGCGAATCGAACAACTTCTGCGGCTGCTGACCGGAGCGGAGGCAGCGACGGTGGTCAATAATAATTCCGCTGCGACGGCCATCGTGCTCAACACCGTGGGGGCCGGTAAAGAGGTGATTGTCTCGCGGGGGCAGTTGGTCGAAATCGGCGGCTCGTTTCGCCTGCCGGAGGTCATGGCCTTCAGCGGGGCCAAACTGGTGGAAGTCGGCACGACCAACAAGACTCATCCCAAAGATTACGAAAATGCCATCACGGATAATACCGCCGCAATTCTGAGGGTCCATCCGAGCAATTATAAAATCATGGGGTTTACTGAGGAGGTGCCGCTGGAAACGATGGTGTCCATTGCGCACTCGCACAACCTGCCGCTGATTGACGATGTGGGGGCGGGCTCCTTGATTGATTTTTCACGGTTCGGGTTTGAGCCGGAACCGACGCTGCTGGATTCGATTCAGCAGGGGGCTGATATTGTGACTTCCAGCGGCGATAAATTAATCGGGGCATCGCAGGCAGGCATCATTCTGGGCAAGGCGGACTGGATTGCCAGAATTCGCAAAAATCAGTTTGCCCGTATTGTCCGCGTGGATAAATTTACCTTGACGGCGCTGGAGGCGACGCTGAAATTATTTTTGGATGAAAAGACCGCATTTAAAAACGTGCCGACGCTGCAAATGATGCTGCGAAAGGCTGATGAGATCGAAAAACAGGCCCGTCGTATCGCTGATGTGCTGCAAAAGACTTTACCGAATGCAGTCATCAGGGTGCTGTCCGGCTTTTCACAAACCGGCAGCGGATCGCTTCCGACGCAAAATCTGCCGACAACCCTGGTGAGCCTTACCAGTCCGACAATGACCTCGGTAACCCTGGCAAATCGCCTGCGGCTTCATTCGACCCCGATTTTTACCCGCATTCAGAACGATCAGATTCTCATCGACCCGCGGACACTGCGGGATGAAGATGAGACGGTTCTGATTGAGGCTCTGACCGATATTCTGGGCGGAAAAGGCCAGTCATGAGTCAGATCAATATTACGCTGGGAACCGCCGGTCATGTTGATCACGGCAAAACCTCACTGGTCAAATGTTTGACCGGCTGCGAGACCGACCGGCTCAAGCAGGAAAAAGAGCGGGGCATGAGTATCGAGCTGGGATTTGCACCCTGTACGCTTGGTAATCTGGAAGTGGGCATTGTCGATGTCCCCGGCCATGAACACTTTATTAAGACGATGGTAGCCGGCGCCACGGGCATTGATGGCGTGATTTTTCTGGTGGCTGCTGATGACGGCATCATGCCGCAGACGCGGGAGCATCTGGACATCCTGACCCTGCTGGGGATCGGGCACGGTGTGGTGGCTCTGACCAAGATCGATATGGTCTCGCCTGAACGTGTGAACAGGGTCAGTGATGAAATTCGGGAATTCCTGCAAGGCACCTTCCTGCAGGACAGCCCCATCTGTCCGGTGTCGAGCGTTACCGGCGAGGGTTTCGATGCCTTTTACGGCTGCCTGATGGAGATGGTCAAAACCATTCGCCCCAAACCTGCCGACGGCATCTTTCGCCAGCCGGTGGAGCGGGCGTTTTCGGTCAAGGGTTTCGGAACGGTCATCAGCGGGATTCCCTGTGCCGGACAGGCCCGGGTCGGCGACGAAGTAACACTGCTGCCCGAAGGCAGTAAAAGCCGCATCAAAGCCATTCAGGTTTATGGCAAAACGTCCGATGTTGTGCAAAACGGCCAATGTGCCGCACTGAACGTTCCTCAGATTGATCACCAGGTTGTCCAGCGCGGTCAGGTCTTGACTGTGGGTGATTATTTTGAGCCTCAGCGGTGGTTTCTGGTCTCGCTGCGGATTCTGCCGCTGGACACGAACCGCATCAGAAACGGCATGGAAATCAAGTTTCACACCGGCACCGCTGAAACCCCCGCGACATTGTATCTGCTTGAATCGGAGGATGCCGCTGTCGGCGCTGAAACACTTATGCAGATTCGCACGGAGCATCTTCTGGTGGCAGGCCCGCGGGACCGCTTTATCATCCGTTCCTTATCGCCGGTCCGCACGATCGGCGGGGGATACATCGTACGGGGTAGTCATCATAAGCTCAAGCGCACCGACACGGCGGCGGTGCAAGATGCCCGGCGCTGTGCGGAGTCTCTCGTGAACGAGCAGGACTTTATCGCTTATGCAATTCGCTCCAATCCTGCAGGAGCCGCACGGATCCGAGATATTGCCTGTCAGGTGAAAATGCTTCCGACAGCAGTCCAGCAGGTACTCGATGACTTGCGACAGTCCGGCCTGATTCTGGCCCTGGCCGACGGATTATTTGCACACAGCGACACGGTCAGCCAATTCGAAAAGCTCCTTTGCGGCTGCATCGGCCAGTATCATGCCGCTTTTCCCGAGACGCCGGGAATAGAGCTGTCGGTGCTGCTGGAACAAAGCGGGCTGGACAAGACGATTTTCGATGCGATAATCGCCCGGCTGCTTGAGCAGGGCAGGATTATCACTCGCAAGGACAGGCTGTCTCTGCCGGGATTTGTCGAACAGTTCAAAAGCCCTGAAGCCAGGCTGATGGGACAGGTGGAGTCGCTCTTCAGGCAGAACCTGTTCAGCCCTCCGTCATCGGAAGACCTGGCGGCCTTTCTCAAAGTCCATGTCAGCCAGATTGAAAAAACAATCAAGCTGCTGTGTGACCAGAAACAGCTATGCCGCGTGGAGCCAGGAATGTATTTTCATGTCGATGCCATCGACCAGGCCAAACAGCGCATTGCCGACCATGTCAAGACCGAAGGGCAGGGACGTCTGGAAAGCGTGGACTTCAAGTATCTGATTGACACGACCCGTAAATTCGCCATTCCGCTGCTGGATTATATGGATAAAATCGGTTTTACCCGCCGTGTGGGTAATACGCGATATCTGAAAGGATAATGATCTTTGTCCGGCAGGACGTCATGAAGACAATCGCCGCCTGGATACCCCTGCCGACTTCTGGGGTGGATGCTGCGGCCTTGGCAAAGCGAACGACTATGGTTTTGGGTAACGACGGTCAGATTGCTCATGCATGACGATGGAGCTGGACGACACTGAAAGCCCCCTGCGCCCCGGGGCCGAATTTATGTCGTCCATGGCAGTGGAAAAAAAGGCCGGGACAATCTGTTCCGGCCTTTAGTGTTTTAAGAGAGTCTGCCTATTTCTGAATCTTGGCTAAAATCTCTTCCGGGATATCAAAATTGGCATAGACTTCCTGGATATCATCGTGGTCTTCAAATTCATCCATCATGGCCAGAAGCCGCTGGGCGATTTCCTGGTCGGTCACTTCGACCCGGTTCTGCGGAATCATGGACAATTCCGCCATCTCCACGGGGATATTTTTGTCGGCCAGAGCCTTTTTAATCTGGTCGTATGCCGACGGAGCGCAGGTGATTTCGAACAGTTCGCCGGTGTTCTGCATATCATCGGCCCCGGCTGACAGGGCGATGTCCATCAGTTCATCTTCGCTGATGGCGCTGGTCTTGACGCCGATAACACCTTTCTTGCTGAACATCCAGCCGACGCATCCGCTGGCGCCCAGGGAGCCGCCGCGCCGTTCAAAAATCTTCTTGATTTCAGGCGCAGTGCGGGCGCGGTTGTCGGTCAGGCCTTCGAGCATCACGGCCACCCCGCCGGGGGCGTAGCCTTCGTAGAGCACCTCTTCATAACTGACGCCGCCCAGCTCGCCGGTTCCTTTTTTGACCGCCTTTTCAATGGTGTCTTTGGGCATATTGGCGGCTTTGGCCTTGTCGATGGCATACCGCAGCGTCAAGTTGGCTCCCGGGTCACCGCCGCCGGCTTTGGCCGCTACGATAATCATGCGGGCGATCTTGCTCCACAGTTTGCCGCGTTTGTTGTCAACCGCCGCCTTCTTAAACTTAATTGTTGACCAGTGTGAATGTCCGGACATAAACTGAAAACCTTAAAAAATCCATATTAACTGATTAATGTATCACCTTGTTTAACGCATAGGTAAAGATGCCTGATGCACCCGCCCGTTTGAGCTGCGGGATCAGGTCACGTTCGACTTTTTCTTCCACGATGATTTCCACCGCGAGATATTCCGAATCGGCCAGCGATGACACCGTGGGGCTTTTCTCCGCCGGCAGCACGGCCAGTACGCTGTCCAGATCGTTCTTTTTGACGTTCATCTTCAGCCCGACGCGGGTCTTGGCGTTGATGGCGCCCTGCAGCAGAATCTGCAGATTTTCGATTTTCTGCCGCTTGAAGGGGTCCTGCCATGCAGTGTGGTTGGCAATGAAGCGGGTCGTCGAAGTCAGAATCGTATCGATGATTTTCAGGTTGTTGGCCTTCAGTGACGAACCGGTCTCAGTCAGTTCAACGATACCGCTGACCAGCCGCGCCTTGACTTCGGTTGCTCCCCAGGAAAACTCCACTTTGACGTTGACTTTTTTCTGCTCAAAGTAACGGCGGGTGGCCCCCACCAGTTCGGTGGCAATCAGGCCGCCGTCAAGGTCTTCGGGTCTTTGGACAGCAGACTCATTGGGCACCGCCAGCACCCAGCGTGTGGGGTTGGACGTTGCCTTGCTGTACAGCAGTTCGCAGACTTCATGTACGCTGGAGTTATTCTCAATGATCCAGTCATGGCCGGTAAATCCCGCATCCAGGACTCCATCTTCAACATAACGGCTCATTTCCTGAGCCCGCAGCAGAATCAGTGAAATTTCCGGATCATCGATTTTGGGAAAGTAGCTGCGGTCGGCCCCGCTGACGCTGAAGCCGGCCTTTTCGAACAATTCAAATGTTGCTTTTTCCAGGCTTCCCTTGGGAATGCCCAGCTTTAATACACGATCTGACAAGGGTCTTTCCTTTCTGTAATTCGCCGCAAAACACGGTCGGCACAGCCGAACCGGGCAGCGAGCATCTTATTTTTTCTTTTTCGCCGAAGGTTTCTTTTTGTCGGGTTTGGCGGCAGAGGCTGCTTTTTTCAGACCGCCTTCGGTGGCCATCCGCAGCAGTTCGTAGAACTCCCATCCCGCGGAGGCCGGAATATGTCGTTCGAGAAATCCTTCGACTTCCTCCGGGGTGGCCTGCGGATCCACAAGATCTTCGCTGCGAAGATAATTCAGCATCGCCTCGTTGAGGGGAACGGCATGCCCGCCAAACGCCGCCAGGAAGCAGTAATTGACGGCAAAACGCGACACTCCAGCCAGCTCTTCCATGTCTTTTTTCGCCTGGCGTTTGCCCTGTTCGTCAATGCCCTTGAGGCTCAGAATGTCGTATTTGTCAAACAGCGCCGTTAACAGGCGGGTCAGATTCTCAGAGACCTGTTCGCCAACCGGCGTGAAGTCCTCCAGGATTTCCTGGACCTCCTCCACCCGGCAGACCCGCAGGTCGTTGTAATCGACAAAATGCGCCAGCAGGTTTTTATAGACTTTGCGGGCGTGCTTTTCGGTCGTGTGCTCGCTGATCAGACCGAAGATCAGCGCGTCCAGCGGCTCATCAAAATCGGCGGGCTTGATCTTCTGGCCGTTTTTGATGCTGCGAACAAACTTATCAATTTTTGTTCCGTATTCTTTGCTGTTTTTCATAAGCCCTGTCTCCGCTTGAGTCTCAGGGGATACGTTAGTTTCTATCGTCGTTTCCATCTGGTTCATTGTCGGTGTTGCCAAGTTCGTCATCCGTGTCGTGTTCCTTATCTTTTTCCCTGTATTCCCGGGATGCCTGTTCAATCAGTTCCAGCGTGCGCAGCGTCTTCTGCATCGTGCTGTCCAGCTCAAACCGCAGATGCGGACAATGCCGACTGGTCAGCGCCTGCCCCAGATGCCGCTGGATAACTCCCGCGGCATGCTGGACGGCCTGAAACGAGGCCTGCCGGGCTTCATCGTCGCTGGCCAGGATACTCAGGCTGACCAGTGCGGTTTTCATGTCCGGCGCCACATCCACTCCCGTAATGCTGATAAAACCGGTCAGACGCGGATCGCTCAGATGCTGCTGAATGGTCTCGCTGACCGAATCCCGGATTACTCGGGCTACTTTCTGTGATCGTCGATTTGCCATAATAATATACTACCGTTGAGCCTACAGCGTCCGTGCCACTTTGATCATTTCATAGGCTTCCAATACGTCGTCCACCTTGATATCGTCGAAATTGGCAATCTTGACGCCGCATTCAAAGCCCATCTTGACTTCTTTCACGTCGTCTTTGACATGCTTGAGTGATTCAATCGAGCATTTGTCCTTGACAACGATGTTGTTGCGAATCAGCCGCAGCTTGGAGTCGCGGTTGACCTGTCCGCTGGTCACATAGCAGCCGGCAATCGTACCGATACTGGAGACCTTGAACGTCTGGCGAACCACCAGCCGGCCCAGCGTCTTTTCCTGGATTTCCGGTTCCAGCATGCCGACCATGGCGGCCCTGAGATCTTCCGTAATGCGATAAATAATATTGTACAGGCGGACGTCCACTCCCTTGCTGTCGGCAATCTGCCGAACGCGTTCATCCGGGACGGCGTTAAAGCCGATCACAATCGCCCGCGAGGCTTCTGCCAAAATCACATCCCCTTCGGTAATGCCTCCGACGGCGGCATGCAGGATCTTGACACGTACTTCCGGCGTGCTCAGGTCGCCCAGGTATTTCTGCAGGACCTCGACGGACCCCTGGACGTCGGCTTTGATAATCAGGTTGAGTTCCTTGACATTGCCGGCCTCGATCTGGCTGAACAGGTTGTCCAGCGTAATCAGCGACCGCTTGGCCAGGGATTCTTCACGCATCAGGTGCTTGTTCTCATCGGCTGCCTGTTTGGCCTGGTTGATGTCATTGAGCTTATAGAACCGGTCGCCGGCCTGCGGCACTTCATCCAGACCGGAAATTTCCACCGGCATCGCCGGGCCGGCCTTTTTGACGCTGCGGCCGCGGCTGTCGGTCAATGTGCGAATACGCCCGTAGGCGCTGCCGCAGACGACAATGTCGCCTTTTTCGATGCTCCCTTCGTGAATCAGCAGCGTGGCGACCGCGCCCTGGCTCTGGGTCATCTTGGCCTCAATAATCCAGCCCGTGCCGTCCAGCGTCGGGTCAGCCTTGAAGTCCTTGAGTTCCGCAATATAGTCCAGGTGCTCAATTAACTCTTCGATACCCTGACCGGTCGTGGCGCTGGTCTTGACGATTTCCGTATTGCCGCCCCATTCGCTGGGGGTTAGTTCGTGTTCGGCTAACTGCCCATAGACACGATGGATATCCATGCCCGGCAGGTCGATTTTGTTCAATGCCACAATAATTTGCACCCCGGCGGCCTTGGCGTGCCGGATGGCTTCAATTGTCTGGGGCATCACGCCGTCATCGGCGGCCACAACCAGCACGACAATATCGGTCATGTTGGCGCCGCGGGCACGCAGGGCAGTAAACGCCTCATGGCCCGGCGTATCAAGGAATGTCACGCGTTTGCCGTTCAGTTCAGCCTGATAGGCTCCGATATGCTGGGTAATCCCGCCGGCTTCGCCCTTGGCCACTTCGGCCTGCCGAATCCGGTCCAGCAGGCTGGTTTTGCCATGGTCCACGTGCCCCAGCATCGTAACAATCGGAGGGCGTTTCTGCAGGTTTTCGCGTTCACGCTGCTCGAACTGCTGCTGAATCTGCTCCAGAATGGTTTGTTTCTTCTGGACAATCAGCTCGGTGCCGAATTCCAGCGCAATCAACTCAGCGGTATCGGTCGATAACGCCTGGTTGGCCGTTGCCATCACGCCCTGTTTCATCAGTCGGGCAATGATATCACCGATTTTGACGCGCAAGGCCGAAGCCAGTTCCTTGACGGTAATCGGTTCAGAAATAGCGGCTTTTTCCGGACGCTCGATCTGGGCGGCCTGCTCTTCGGCGCTCCGGGTTTCGATGCGGCGCGAAGGACGGAAACGCGAGAACTCGCCGCTGGCCGCAGCCAGTCGAGCCTGACGTTCCTCGATATCCTTGGCACGCATCCGCTTGGAGCCTCCCTTGCTGCCGGCTTCTTCTTCGAAATCGCCGCCTTTTTTGCCTTTTTCCTTGGCTTTTTTCGGTTTTCCGCCGGCTGGTGCGGGCGGCGGCGGTTCGGTCTTGCCGAGCATCAGCTTCTCACCGCTGCCGGCAGGTTTGCGTTTGTCTTTTTCGCGCTCGTGTCCGCGGGCTTCACGTCCGGCCTTGCCTTTCTTCGGCGGACGCAGGGCGTCTTCATCGGCAGCTTCGACACGCACCACCGTCGGCCCGGACAATTGCACCGGCATCGGCTTGTGCAGCATCGGCCCGGCCGGCTTGATATCTTTGGGGATAACCGGTACGTGCATCACCGGTGTCGGGAAATCCTGTTTGACAGCCGCTTCGGGCTGTTCAACGATGACTTCCGCGGCTGCCGCAGGGGTTTCCGTCGGGGCGGCCGGCTGAACAGGAACTTCTTCAACCACATCCGGCGCGACAGGTTCTGCCGTCACAGGCGGGGCTGTTTCCACAACGACCGGCGGAGTGGGTTCAATTGCTGCCGGTGCTTCTTCAGCCGTTGGCTCGGCAGGTGCTGTTATTGTCGGTTCCAGCGGCACCGGTTCAACTGCCGTCGGTTCTTCGGTCATGACCTGTGTGGCGGTTTCAGCGAGGGCCTCATCCGATTCATGGGCCTCCGTCTTTTTGCGCTTGACCCGAATCTTATCCAGATCAACCGGTTTGGATGTTTCCACCGCGGTGGTATGCGATCCTTCACTGAACCATTCACGAACGGTCGCGGCCTGACCGGCGGTCAGGGGAGACATGTGGCCGGTTTTCATCTCCATACCTTCGGCCAGACATTTTTCTACGATGGCCTTGCTGGGAACGCCCAGCTCCTTGGCCAATAAATATACACGTGTTACTGCCTTAGCCAAACCACATCTCCTAAAACAATTCTGTGAGTCTTGCCTGTTCCGGTTTTCGGTCCGGATTATTTGCGAGACCGCTTCTTTTGCTGTTCTTTAATCAGATTCTCAGCCTGTGTTGCTTTGCCGTCGGCTGCTGCCTGCTTGGCTGCCTGGACGGCCGCCTGAATAATCTGCTCGGCCCGTTCCTTATCGACGCCCAGTTCCGAAATCAACGGATCAGTGCCGACATCTTCCAGATCCAGCGCTGAAATAATCCCCAGTGCCAGTAATTTATCCACAAACCGGTCATCCATGCCGGGAACATCTTTTAACATGGATGCCAGACGCTCCACCTCGCGGTTGTATTCGTCCGGCGTCAGGATATCAATATCCCAACCTGTTAGACGGGCCGCCAGTCGAACGTTTTGTCCATGTTTGCCAATGGCCAGGCTGAGCTGATCTTCAGTCACCACCACCGTGGCCTTGCCCAGCTCAAAACAGATTGCAATTTCGCTGACCTTGGCGGGCATCAGGGCATTGGCAATCAGAACCTGCGATGAATCACTCCATTTGACAATATCTATTTTTTCACCGCCCAGTTCATCTACTATATTGCGAATCCGGCTGCCGCGAATGCCGACACAGGCCCCCACCGGGTCCACTTTATCATCGGTGGATTCCACTGCAATCTTGGTTCGATACCCCGCCTCGCGGGCCAGGGCTTTGATTTCAATGATATTTTCCGCTACTTCCGGTACTTCCTGCTCGAACAGCCTGCGGATGAATTCCGGGTGCGTTCGTGACAAAATAATTTTGACCTGACTATTCGTTTCGCGGACATCCAGAATCATGCAGCGAATCCGGTCGCCGGGATGATGCGTTTCACCGGAAATTTGCTCGGATTTGGGCATAATGGCCTCGACCCGGCTGTTCAGGTTAATCACCAGAACGCCGCCGTCATATCGCCCGGCGATACCGGTTATAATTTCACCTTTCCGCTGGGTATACTCAGAAAAAATACTTTCGCGTTCATCCTGACGAATTTTCTGAATCATTACCTGCTTTGCTGTCTGAGCGGGTATGCGTCCCAGTTGACGAATGTCTATCTGGACATCGTCTTTCCAGGCGGCAATTGCACCGTTATTGCGGTCGATACGCACCACAACCTCGACTTCGGCACCTTTGAGGGTGCTGAAGTGCTTACGGGCCGCAGAGATCATCGCCGCTTCAAGGTCCTGGAAGATGGACTCCTTGTCGATATTTTTGTCCCGTGCGATGTTCTCGACAATTCGCAATAATTCCTGATTCATCGTATCGTTTTCCTTGTTTGGCCAGTGGACAATTTTTCGACCGGCGGATTTCTGACCGGCCGATACATAAATAAAAAAAAGTGGTACCCTTCAGGCTGCCACTTTTCATCACTGCAGAATAGTATATCCCTGTCGACTGGACAGGCGTACATCTTGGCTGCTTTTATCCAGCCATTATAACGCCCTCCCTGCCGCAGGGGCTATTCCGCCGCTTCCCTGAAGACAATTATTATACAAAAATCGCGGGCGCAACCTTTGCGCGTCTGCATAGCGAATTGTTTCACTATGCCCAATCACGATTTATAAATCCCGTTCTTACCATAACTTAAGTTCCTTATCGCCGGATTTCCATAGCGCCGGCAAGTCATTATTATATCCCCGGCTTATCCAATGTCAAGCTCCAATACAGGTTACAAAAAAAATGCACAAAACCAAATGCCTTCAGTGAGCAAAAAGATTCATTCGTCGCGATTTAATAGATAAAAGACACGAATAGTCCCATATATGCCCTGTAGGCACCTTAATTTGCTTTTCTTTTGACTTTCAGGGCCTGGTTTTTGTAATAATATAGGAATCAGAAATTCCTGGAGAGGGTTCAGATGAATGCGTGATGCCAAACGTACAACATGGATTGTACTGATAGGGTGTTTGTTTTGTTTTCCTGTTTATGGATATAATTGGGCTGAAAATTCCGGAAATGGAACGCCTGAGGATCCCTATCAGATCAGTACTTCCGAACAGCTGCTGGCGATCGGCTCGGATTCAGTGCTGTTAAGCCGTCATTTTATATTGACTGCTGATATCGACTTGGTAGGCAGGGTCTTCCAGACCGCACTAATTGCTCCAGATATAGATATATTAGAGCCGGAATATCAGGGAAATCCATTTACCGGTACCTTTGATGGCCGGGGTTTTTGTGTGTACAACCTAACGCTGGAATCAGACCAAACAGGCCTTGATTGTCTTGGTTTGTTTGGCGTTCTGGATGATTCCGCTGTTGTCTGTAATGTGGAGCTTTTAGCAGTCCAAATCAATGCTCCGGTATCTTTTTATGCGGGCGGGCTGGCCGGTCGAGTTTCATCTGCCACAATAATCCAATGCAGTGTGCGCGGGCACATTATTGCTGCGGGATTGGTCGGAGGACTGTTGGGGGATGTTGAACAAACCACGATTCAAAATTGCAGTTTTTCCGGTTCACTAAGCAGCGGAGACTATCCCTCCTCCTATATGGGAGGTCTGATTGGAAGAGCCTATACCGTGACCGTTGAAGGCTGCTGGGTGTCGGCAGCAATAACATTGGGAGATGGATATGTTCAGGCGGGGGGGCTGATTGGGGGAATCTCCAGTTCGGCGATCCTGTGTTCCTATGTCAACGTGGTAATGTCCTGCGGAGCGGACACGGCTCAGATTGGCGGACTGGTGGGCGCGTTTGATTTCAGCTTCATTAATAACTGTTATAGCATGGGCGCTATTGATGCGTCGGCTGCATCAGAAAGCATCGGCGGGCTGGTGGGCCATTGCGATTCAATATTGTTTGAGATTAAGCACTGCTACAGCGTCTGTCGCGTTACCGGCGGCAGCGGGGTTAATGTTGGCGGATTTATCGGCTTCTGCTTTCCCATGCTGGTAAATCAGTGTTATTTTCTTCAGGCCAGCGAAGGCGGCGGGCCGGATAATGGCCTCGGCGTCTCACAAACCGCAGCGCAATTAAAGCAAATGGCAACGTATGAGGGCTGGGATTTTGTTGGAGAAACGCTCTATGGCACCAGCGATTACTGGCGCATGTGTGTCAATGGGCTGATTTATCCGCGTCTGAGCTGGCAGTATGCCCAACGGGGCGATTTTGCCTGTCCCGACGGCAACAACATTGGGGATTTGATTGCCTTGTCATATAGCTGGCTGAGTTCAAAACAGGATGGAATAAATTATCGCCTTTCTGTTGATGCCGATTGCAGCGGCAGGATTGATCTTGCAGACTTTTCAATCATGGGCATTCACTGGTTGTCGTATTGACATGAATTGCGGCCCCGTCGGCGTGCCAGTCGGACGGTCAGAAAACTGATTAACGTACTGGCGGCGATGCCGAACAATGCCGTCGCCGCGTCCACCCACCAGATGGGTTTATCATAATACACGCTGCCGCCCAGCACCGCACCCAGCAGCAGCAGGGGCGGGCAGATGGCCCTCAGCGGCCACAGCGGCCTGCGTCGTTCCAGTCCGGGTTTGCGGTCCAGGTATTGAATCCAGATCAGTGTGGCTGCCGAATACGCCGTCAGGTGAAAGACCGTGTTCAGATGGTATTGCGGATACAGCCCCAGCAGATGCGACAGGTTGGTGATGGCAAAGATAAAAATGGCCGATACTGCCAGCAGCGCCAGCCAGAAGCTCAGTATTGAAAGAATAATCAATCCGATGGCAACACCCAGAAAGTCACTGACCAAATCCATCAGTTCCATCTGTCGCCCCATACGGCCCTGAAGCCACTCGTCAAAAGCACCATAGCAGACAATTATAGCCAGAATAATCCAGGTCTTGGGTTTGTTCCAGCGTACTTTCTCATACGGACTGATAGCCACCCAGACAAAGAATACCAGAATCAGATATGCCAGCAGGTGCATGGTCTTGTCCGACATGCCGCTTTGCTCGGCGATCTGCGGCACAGGGATATGGGTCAGCACAAACAGGGCCGGCCAGTATATCCCCAGCGACATCAAAATGTATTTATGGCGTTTCAGCAGAGGCATAAAGTCCTGGTGTCATGCAATGAGTGATTAGAGATTCGGATCATAAAATCCCGGGTCTGGAGTTTTCGGAGGCGTCGGCGGAGTTGAATCCGACGGCAGAGTTGGTTCCGTGGGTTCGGTTGGTTCTGACGACAGTGTCGGTTCAAGATACGGGGCTGGTGTGGGAACAACCTGCGGAGCGACTGCCGATGCGGCAAACACATCCCACTGCGGGCCGTACTGAGCAAGATACAAGGCTGAATACGAGCGGAGGAAGACGTAAAACGGCAGCAATAGGACGGTCCCAATATAGGGAATGGCCGTAAAGCAGCAGAAACAGCAGCAGGTCGCAAAGCCCAGCGCCGCAAATATCGCCATAAAGCCGATAAACAAGACCATATAGAACAGCAGAAAAATGAAGAACTGCCAGAGGTTGTCTTTGAGCAGTCCCCAGAATATCTTCCATGCTTCCAAGCACCGCAGACGATGGATATACATCACCGGCACTACAAAATGCTCGGTTAGTTTGGAAATGATGCCAAAAGCCATCCCGAGCAGAATTGTAACCGAAGCCAGCAGGCAAATCATTCCTATCGCTGCTGCCAGCAGTTGCCCGGCTTCATGAGCATGGATAATCGGGACAAGGACAACGAGCCAACCAATAACAATCGGTATCATGCAGACCATATAAAGCAGCCCGACGCACAGCTTAAACAAAAACAGGCTGTTGGCCTGAGCGGCATAATCCTTCCAGGGCTGGATAATCAGGTCGGTATTGCGGGCGACACCGTTGAGAAACATAAATTTGCCGCGACATCGCAAAAAAAGCAGCCCCAACGTAATCACCAGGATGATGACTGCAATGGTCAATGCCATCGGAAGAATCCAGTGCATATTGGCTTCGAAAAAATGGCGGACTTCATGTTTCGAGGGAAACTGCGGTCTGCCTCCGCCATCACCGCCTCCACCGCTTCCGCCGCCGCCTTCCCCCAGAAACGCAAGCCAGGCACAGAATCCCAGCGCGAACCACTTGCCGATGTCAAACGGTGAAAACAGAATCAGTCTGGTCTTCTCGAAGGCCTTGTTGACCGGATCGATAACACTGATGGGTTGAGTTGTCGTCTGGTTCATATGACTGCTCCTTTAGCTTTGCCTATGAACAACGTGCTTTGGCCCGCCGTGCAGACCATCGCAGCGTTTATCGTTCGTTTGCTCATCCATCCGTCAAAACCTCACCGGGACGCCTTTACCGGCCAGAAACTGCTTGGTCTGGTTGATGGTGTAGGTGCCGTAATGAAATATCGAGGCCGCCAGCACCGCGGAGGCCTTGCCTTTGTCCAGCACATCATACAGGCTGTCCAGCGTCCCTGCACCGCCGGAGGCGATGACCGGAATATGCACCGCTTCGGCGACCGCACGGGTCAGCTCGATATCGTAGCCTGCCTGTGTGCCGTCGGCATCCATGCTGGTCAGCAGAATTTCACCGGCGCCGAGTTTTTCTGCCCGCACGGCCCATTCCACCGCATCGATGTCGGTCCGTTCCGTGCCCGCCTTGACGCAGACGACCCATTTGCCGCTGCGCGTGGTGTCTTTGCGGGCATCGAGTGCCAGCACGACGCACTGGGCGCCGAACCGCTCGGCTGACTCCCGCAGCACATCCGGATTGTTGACCGCTGCGGTATTGATGGAGCATTTATCCGCGCCGCTTCGCAGCAGCAGGCCAATCTGGTCGGCACTGCTGATGCCGCCGCCGACGGTAAACGGAATGAACACGTTGGCCGCCACCTTCTCGACCAACTCGACAATGGTTTTGCGTGAGCGAATCGTGGCGGTAATATCCAGAAACACCAGTTCGTCGGCGCCCTCGGCGCTGTAGCGGCTGCCCAGTTCAACCGGGTCGCCCGCATCCCGCAGGTTCACGAAATTGACGCCTTTGACGACGCGATTATCTTTGACATCCAGGCAGGGGATGATGCGTTTGGTCAGCATGGTTGTTTGGTCTCCTGACAGATACCAACAAAATTTCGCAGTACGGCCAGGCCGTCATTGCCGCTTTTTTCGGGGTGAAACTGGACGCCGAAGATGTTGCCTTTCTCGACGGCTGCCGTCAGCGACAGACCTTCGTACTCGGTCGTGGCAATACTGGCGGCGGGGTCTTCCACTTTCGCATAGAACGAATGGGCAAAAGCGAAATGCTTACCCTGTTCCATCCCGGCAAACAGCCGCATCCCCGCGGCGGGAATCACTTTGTTCCAGCCCATGTGCGGGATAGTCCTGCCGGCCGGGATCGGGATGACACTGCCGCCGATAAGCCCCAGGCAGCGGTATTCGCCCAGCTCATAGCTCATATCAAACAGGATCTGATAGCCCAGGCAGATACCCAGAAAGGGCTTGCCGGCGCGGGCCTGCCGACAAATCAGCTCGGCAACCGGGGCAACCCGCTCCATCGCGTATCCGCTGGCGCCGACCCCGGGCAGAATCAGCCCGCTGGCCTGTTCAATGTCTTCGGTGCGGCAACTGACCACAATATCGGCCCCAATGTGTCGAAACGCATTGGTCACACTGCGGACGTTACCCACGCCGTAATCAATAATGACAAGCATTTTATATCCTTGGTTGCTGGCTTAAGTTGACGGTTTCAGACCTCACCAGCCATTCATAAATACTGCCCCAGAGGGCTCTTGTTCCACAACGTTGGAATTTTGGATGGATGAGGTCTGACTGAACGGGGGGTATTGTATCCGGTGAGGGGCTTTTTCGCAACTGCAAACCAGAAAGTCGAGCATGGCTATCCTTTATTGGTTCCGTTTACTGACCCGAATTGCCACCACCTTTCGGGTGTCGGCGGTCACCCGGCATTGCCCCGCCCGGCGGACAGGGGCCAGCCATAGTATCCCTCGCTGGTCGGCAATTATAAAGGTCTGCCTGCGCAGGGCGGTATCGGTTTGCGAATGGGTCAGAAACCGGCTGACCCGTTTGGGGCTGCTCTGTCCCATCGGCATGAATCGGTCACCATCGGTGCGAGGTCGGGCAATCAGCGGCCAGGCCACTTGGTCCATGTCAAACCATTGAATACTCGGATCGTTTTGGGCCATGAAGGCCTCCAACTGCCCCGGCACAAGGTCAAAGCACCGCGACTCGATGAGCCACGGGTCAAACGGAACCTGACCCTCCTGCGGTATCTCAACTCCCTCGGCGGGTAAGGAGGTCTCCTGGCGGTCTCGATGGGTAAACAGCAGTGACTCGCTTTCCCGTCGAAGGCGGCATCCTCCCGGCATATCGATCTGCTGCAACTCGGTCTGCCCCGCAAGGGCAAAGACCTGCTGATAATGCGTTTCGGTTAAATCCCGCCGGCCGCAGCCGAGCCTGTCATAGATTCTGCCCAGCAGCTCCCCCCCAACAAAGGGCCCGCTGTCGGCGATGGCGCTTGCCCGCAGCGAAAGGACCCCATCGGTTGACGCGGTGACAGCCTCACGCCAAAGTATATCGACCTTCTGTTCAAGGCGCGATTGCATAACTGCTGCCGACTGATGCAACTGCTCCAGCTTCGAGACGACATCGCCGCAGGCCTGCTCCTGCAGGCAGGGCAAGAGACGATGCCGGACCCAGTTGCGGCGAAAGCCCACATCGGCGTTGCTTTGGTCTTCACGCCAGGCCAGGCCGTGGGTAACACAATAAGCCGTAATATCCCTGCGGCGTGCCGCCAGCAGGGGGCGTATCCATTGCAGGCCGTTGCGCTGTGCGACGGGGCGAATCCCGACCAGCCCGCTGAAGGCGGTGCCGCGGAGCAGCCGCATGAGCATGGTTTCTGCCAGGTCGTCTTTGTGATGGCCTGTGGCGATGGTCTGGCAGTCGGCCTGTCGGGCCATTTCTTCCAGAGCCGCCAGACGCAGGTGCCTTCCGGCGGTCTCTATTGAGAGCCGGTTGGTCTTTGCGTAGCCCTTGACATCCACACGGCGGGTCAGGATGGGCAGGCCATACCGGGCCGCGAGGTCTTCGACGAAGTGCTGGTCGGCGTCGGCATCGGCCCCGCGAAGCTGATGATTGACATGGCCGCAGACGAGCTGGCATGGGTCCGCAAGCCGCTGCTGCCGGGCCAGCAGCAGGTGCAGCAGGGCCACCGAGTCTGCCCCGCCGGAGACGGCGACAAGGCAACTGCTTTTGACTGATACAGGTTTAAGGATGTCTGATAATAATTCAATCATCGGTGTCTGCCAACAAAAAAGGCCTGAGACAAAAGCCCAGGCCCTGATGTTGCGGTTGAGTCACGGTGTTACTTCTTCAACACGTCCGTGGCGGCGTCTTTCAATGACGGATCAGCCTTGGACAGTTCGATTATGCGCCGCTGGGCATATTCGGTATTGTCTTCATAACGGGACTCTTTCTGGACGGCCAGCTTATAGATCGCCAGGGCTTCTTTGCGCATCTTGAGTTTCTGGTCCAGCACATATGCCGCGCGGTAGCGTGCAGGGAAGCTGGTGTTGTCATTCCACTGGAAGCATCGCTGATACATCACCGCGGCCAGTTCGTAGTCTTTGAAGTGTTCATAAATGCGTCCGGCGCGGAAGGCGGCTTCGTCAATGCGGGTGCTGTTGGGAAACTCCTTCATCAACTGGTTGTAAAGCTGCAGCGACTGGCGAAGCTTGGCCGAGTCGGTGATGATGAAGTATCCACCGGCTTCAAGGTACAGTTTCTGGGCCTGCTTGTACAGGGCCTCGGCACCTTCGATGGTCTCGGTGGCGCTCATGTCCTGGGTGACGTATTCGCCGGGCACGAGGTAGCGGTACTGGGCCATCTGTCGCAGCGTGGTCAGTTCATTCTGGGCCCAGCGACGCTTCATGGCGTTGCCGGTGGATTCGTAATAGCTGATCATTTCCTGAAGCGCGATTTGGTAATTGGTCCGTGCGGCGGCGACCTGTTCGACCATATCGACTTCGCCGGCGTCGGGGGTCAGGACGCCTTGTTCGGCAATGGTCTGCTCTTGGGGGGTTAATATCAGATGTGCATCATCGATTTTTGGGTTGGAGCATCCAACCAGGGTGGTGATTGCCAACAGGGCCAGAGCGGCTGTGGTGAACAGTTTCAGCATATTGCGTAACTCCTTTCGCTGTATGATATTACGTTAATTCATTCCGTTCGTCGAAGCCCCAAAATTGGCTTCGTTTCGTTTTTTCGTCTGACGGGTGAAGGCAGAACACCACCTGCACCCGAAGCAATCCTGATATATCGGCAAAACAGGCAGACTTTGCCCAAAAATTTCAAGTCGATATTGTCGTATCACAATACCATCTTCCATCGTGGTGTCAATGGCCCAGACAGAATTGGTCCGCCCAGTGCCCTCGTTATTGTAACGAAATCTTCACTTTTTGTTATATCCTGCCCGATACGAAACAGTCTTTCTTTTAAACCCAGAAAAGGTCAAACAAAATAGCCGGGAGTGGGAACCCCCGGAAGCATGCAT
>JAFGQP010000329.1 GCA_016935635.1 Sedimentisphaerales bacterium | reverse complement strand
CCTTTGCCGGGTTTGATGCGGACGCGGGCAACGCTGGTTTTACGCCGGCCAACACCCCACCAGAATCCGCTCTTGGGAGCGGCGGGGACTGCCGGAGAAGATGCGGTTTTGCCGACCAGAATATTCGGGTCAATCAACGGGCTGATGTTTTGATTTTCCGTCATAACCTCTTTATATCCTTCAATAAAAGATTACATTTCCAATTTCTGCGGTTGCTGAGCAGCATGCGGATGCTCGCTGCCTTTATAGACTTTGAGTTTCTTGAGCATCTGGTGGGTCAGACCATTGTTTCTGGGCATCATGCGTTTGACGGCCAGTTGGATGATCCGTTCCGGGTGCTCTTCGAGCCAGTCCTGAAATTTGATGGTTTTCTGGCCGTTGGGGTAACGTGAATAGGTCTGATAGACCTTGGTCTGGGCCTTGTTGCCGGTGACGCGGACCTTTTCAGCGTTGATGACGATCACAAAATCGCCGGTATCCACAGACGGAGTGTAGATGGGTTTGGTCTTGCCCATCAGGATCATCGCGATCCGGGCAGCCATCCGGCCCAATACCTTGTCACTGGCATCAACCAGATGCCACTTGCGTTCCACCGTCTCTTTTGTCGGCATATAACATTTCATAGAGATAGTACTCCCAAAGATTCTTTATAGAAAGCGGCTTATTATAACGGACAAACCCGCTCTGTCAACCGTTTACCCGATAAAAATTAAAAAATGACCCCATTTATAAAAAGACATAACGGGTCATTAATATATTCTGTTTCCCAGAGCTTGGAGTTAGTCTTTTTTGACTATATTAACCCACATCATAATAATACAAGCCAAGCCAAAAATACCTGAAAAGAGATAGGACTGTTCTTTAAAGCCTAGCCCTGCAAGAATAACCCCCGCAAGTCCAAGGAGAGCGATAAGGCCGGAGATTCCTATCAGGACATGTCTATCTTTAAAGTCCTCATTGGAAAACAGTTTTGTTACGGGAATAATCATCAGCAGGGAATACATGATTAACCTGGGAAAAATCGGCACGTTGGCAAACAAAAAGGATGCGATAAGGCTAATCAATGCGGTGGTCAATAAGAGAACCACCAGGCGGCTGCCGATGGTTTCGTGTGGTTTAAGTGAATGCCTGCCAAGGGGATGCAGTTGAATCATAAAATTAAACACAGAGGATGTCACCCAGGACAGGATCACAAAACACAAATATAAATAGAGCAGCGGCTTGACATACGGGGCCAGGTCTGGATTCTGTCTTTCCACGGAAGACAAGACGCGGAATACAATATAGATGCCGAAGATTAAAGCCATACGTGTTTTGGAAGTCAATCGGGACATCCACAGAAAATAGCCCAGAATTATCCGATAAATCCAATACCGGGCCTTCAGGGATTCCACTAATCCCGACCTTGCCCAATCCATATCCGGCTCAAGGCGTAGTGCTTCGCTGAAATGTTCGAGGGCTTTATCACTTTTCCCGGCATGCAGCAGGGTCCAGCCGAGATTGGCATGGCTGACGGCATTTTCCGGTTTTTCCTGCAGGGCCTGCTGAATGGTATCGTGAGCCTGGTCAGCGCGTCCGAGTTTGACCAGGGCCATGGCGCGGAAATTCAGGCAGGTCTGGTTGGTCGGATCGATGGCCATACCCTTTTCGCTCCAGTCCAGCGTTTCCTTCCAGTTCTCTTCGGCGTGAGCGACGGCGGCATTGAGCCAGTAGTAATCCGCGTCGTCGGGGTCCAGGGTGACGGCTTCCCGGGCAGCGATTTTGGCCTCTTTGATTTTCTTGAGGCTCAGCAGGATCTGGCACAGCACGTAATGGACATACGGGTCGCCGCTTTCGATGCTCAGGGCGGTTCTGATTTCGCTTTCGGCTTCTTTGTGGCGGTCCAGCCTGTCGAGGCATTCGGCCAGGACGGCGTGCAGGTGATAGTCCTGGGGGTCCTGGATTAACAGACGTTTCAGTTCCTTTTCGGCCAGATCAAAACGGCCCTGCTGCATTAGAATAATGGCGCTGTTCATAGGTGGTTTATCTCAAATCCAGGTAATCTGCGATATCATCATATACCCCGCTCTGATTCGAATAGAGGGCGTAGTTTTTGGCGGTGGCAAACCATTGCTTGCAGGTGGGTTTAATGCTTTTAACCTCGGCGAGCAGGTCTTTGGTGGACAGGGGCTCCGGGATTCCGGTTTTCAGGGCCTTATTGAGCTTGGCTTCGATGGCCTGATCCACCAGCGCCTTGAGGTCGGCCCCGGAAAACGAGTCTGTTTTTTTGGCGATATCGCCGTAATTGATTTCGGTCTGCGGTTTGTCCCGTAACAGGATACGCAGAATGGCAATACGTGCTTCGTTATCCGGCGGCGGAACGAAAATCATCCGGTCGAAGCGGCCGGGCCTGCGGAACGCCGGATCGATATGCCACGGGGCATTGGTTGCGGCCAGAATCA
Organism: Sedimentisphaerales bacterium; assembly: GCA_016935635.1. Classification (GTDB taxonomy): domain Bacteria; phylum Planctomycetota; class Phycisphaerae; order Sedimentisphaerales; family Anaerohalosphaeraceae; genus Anaeroglomus. The sequence continues at coordinate 13,609 of JAFGQP010000329.1, read as the reverse complement.
GCAGTCCGTCATTTTTACTGTCGATGCCGTCCAGTTCGGACAGAAACTGGTTAATCAGATGTCTGCCTGCACTGCGCCGCATGTCCGTTCGGCTTGCTCCGAGGGCATCAACCTCATCAAAAAATAAGACGCTGGGCTGTTTTTCCCGGGCGAATTCAAACAGGGCGTGCAATTTCTGTTCGCTGCTTCCGATATACATATCCAGGATATCGTGCAGACCAACGGGAATAAATACCGCATCGGCCTGACCAGCCGTGGCCCTGGCGATATAGGTCTTGCCGCATCCGGGAGGTCCATACAGCAGGATGCCGCCGCCGACTTTTTTGCCATAGGCCGAGTAAAGGGAAGGGTTTTTCAGCGGCTCGATGATTTTCAGGCGTATCTGGTCTTTGACCTTGTCCATGCCGCCGACATCGGCAAAGGTCGTATCCGGTTTTTCCATGGCGGTGAACAGGAAGTCTTCTTCTGCATCCGTCGGCATCCGAATCCGTCCTTCGCTGTCCACGTCCGGGTCATTCCATAATTCCGAGGATTTGGGAGGAAGATTCAGGGCTTCTTCGAGGGTTTGATTTTTCAGGGCAGGCTTGAGGGATATCGCCTGGCGATAGGCTGTTTCTGCGCCGTCCAACTGGCCTGTTGACAGCAGGGCCTTGGCATACAGCAGATAGGCCTCTGCGGCACAGTTGGGCCTTTTCATCAAATCTTCCAGAATTACCAGGGATACCGATGTTTTTCCCGTCCGCTGATAGGATTCAGCAAGGCCGATCTGCAGCAGCTCGTTATCGGGCGTCAATTCCAATCCTTTTTTGTACACATCGAGAGCTTCCTCGGTGCGGCCCCGAGACAGCAGCATCTTGCCGTATTGATTGCGCAGAATGGGATTGGCGGGGGTGATTTCGATTGCTTGTTTTAGTGACTCCAGGATTTCTTCTTGTTCGCTCATCGTTACGGATCCTGCCTGAAATTTTCTGTTTCGTTGCGGATTTGAGAATTCCGCCTTCATCAAAGCAGCCATGCAAAGTAACGCTACCCCGTGGATCATTGCAGCAAAATGGGTTCTGTTGGATATCTCCTTATTTGCGCCTCCACGTCTCAAATCCATGCGGTTACTATAACATACCCCCTTGTGATAGAAAACGAAAAAACAGGAATCCGCCGCCAAACATAAAAAAACCACCGTCGGTGAGCTGACGGTGGTTTGCTGGTTTGTATAAGATTTTTCAGCAGCTGTTTGGTTTAGGAGCAGCCCATGGAGTTGCCGCAGTTAAAGCACTTGTAGCAGGTGCCGTTTCGGACGGTGATGGAGCCGCAGACATCGCAGGCTGGGGCATCGTCCTGGAAGTGGTTAAACTGGGCGTTAAACTGCTGCATGACCTGGGCATCGCCGGTGCCGGGTTCGGTCAGAACTGAATTCACCAATTCAGCGACTTTTTCGGCCAATCCCTCGCCGCCGAAGCGGTTGGACAGGGGTGAGCCGGCCTTGATTGCCGGTGTTGTTTCGCCATTACCGCCTTTTTCAGCCGGGGTCGCGGTTTTTTTCTGGATGGCGCGGGCCTGGTCGATTTTCTTGGCCAGATCCTGGGTTTTTTCGACGATCTGTTTGGCGGTTGCGGTTGTTGAAGTTTCCGCAGTGGTCGACGCGCTGCCGCGGTTGGGGGTATTCTTTTCGGCATAACCGGGGATGAATTGGCAGCCCAGCCAGCAGAAAATGTAGTCGATCAGGCTCTTGGCGAAAGGAATATTTTTGTTGGAGGTCATTCCAGCCGGTTCGAAGCGGGCATGGCGGAATTTTTCCACCAGTGTAATCAGCGGAACACCGTACTGCAGAGCCATGGACACGCAGGTGCCGACAACATCCATCAGGCCGCCGACGGTGCTGCCTTCCTTGGCCATGGTGATAAACAATTCGCCGGGCTGTCCGTCTTCATACAGGCCGACGGTCAGATAGCCTTCGTGGCCGGCGACTGAGAATTTGTGGGTGATGCTGTGTCGCGTTTCGGCCAGGCGTCTGCGGAAAGGTCTTTGCGGGGCCGCTTCCTCGGTTTTTGCGGTTTTCTTGTCGGCTTTGTGGGCCTTGCTGTCGGTGTTGACCGGCTGGAGCCGCTTGGAACCGTCGCGATAAATGGCAACGGCTTTAAGTCCGCGTTTCCAGCCTTCCATGTAGGCCGACATGATTTCTTCGGCGGTGCTTTCCTTGGGCATGTTGATGGTCTTGCTGATGGCACCCGACAGGAATGGCTGGACGGCGGCCATCATTTTAATATGGGCCATATACAGAATATGCCGCTTGCCGTTTTTGGGCTTGAAGGCACAGTCGAAGACCGCCAGATGCTCCGGATGCAGGCGTGTGGACGTTTCGACGGTATCGTCCTTATCAATGGTGTCGGTGATTTCCTTGATGTCTTCGGGGCTGTATCCGAGGCGTTCGAGGGCCATGGATACGGTACGGTTGACCAGCTTGAGCATGCCGCCGCCGGCCAGCAGTTTGTACTTGACTAAGGCGATATCCGGCTCAATGCCGGTGGTGTCGCAATCCATCATAAAGCCGATGGTGCCGGTCGGGGCCAGAACGGTGACCTGGGCATTGCGATAGCCGAACTGGCTGCCGAGGGTAAAGGCCTGATCCCAGACATTTTTGGCAGCATTGAGCATATAATCGGGACAATGCACCTCCGGGATATTGTATGCGTGTTCCCGGTGCATTGAGATGACGTTGAGCATAGGCTGATGATTTTTCTCAAATTCGGAGAAGGGGCCTTTGATGGAGGCCAGCTCAGCACTGACACCATAGGCGGTGCCGGTCATGATGGCGGTGATGGCCGCCGCCCAGTTGCGGGCTTCATCGGAATCATAGGACAGAGCCAGGCTCATTACGAGGCTGCCAAGGTTGGCATATCCCAGGCCCAGCGGGCGGAACTGATGGCTGTTGTCGGCGATGGAGGCTTCGGGGTAGCTGCCGTTATCGACGAGAATTTCCTGGGCGATGATATAAAGCCGAATGGCCCGTTTGAAGCTGTCGATGTCGAACGAGCCGTCTTCGCGGCGGAACTTCATCAAGTTCAAAGACGCCAGATTGCAGGCGGAATTGTCGATGAACATGTATTCGCTGCAGGGATTGGACGCATTGATTGGGCCTGAGTTGGGGCAGGTGTGCCACTTGTTGATGGTGGAATGATATTGCAGGCCGGGGTCGCCGCAGACACGGGTGCCTTCGGAAATCAATTCCATCAGTTCGCGGGCCGAGTGTTCTTCGACGGGTTTGCCGGTGGTGACAGAAACGGTCGCCCACTTGCCTTCCTTTTCGACGGCTTCCATGAATTCGTCGGTGACGCGAACCGACAGGTTGCTGTTCTGGAACATCACGCTGTTATAGGCTTCATCGGGGCTGAAGCCTTGCTCGATTAGGGCCCAGACCTTCTTTTCTTCTTCGGTCTTGCAGGTGACAAATTCCCGAATGTCGGGGTGGTGAATCTTCAATGACTGCATCTTGGCAGCGCGACGGGTTTTGCCGCCGGATTTGATGACTGCGGCGATCTGGTCATAGACGCGCATGAAGCTCAGCGGGCCGGAGGGCTTTCCGCCGCCGGACAGTTTTTCTTTGCTGCTGCGGAGAGTGGACATATCGGTACCGGTGCCGGAGCCGTGCTTAAAGAGCATGGCCTCGCTGCGGGCCAGCCGCATGATGTCGTCCATGGTGTCCTGAACGGACTGGATAAAACAGGCCGAGGCCTGCGGAAATTCATAGCTGCTGGGACAGGGCATGGATTTATTTAACTTCTGGTCCCAATGGAAGTTGTGTTCGCTGCCCTTGATGCCGTACACATCAAACAGGCCGACGTTGAACCAGACGGGTGAGTTGAATGAGCCGTACTGGTTGACGCACAGCCATGTTAATTCCTGATAGAAATTATCTGCATCAGCGTCGGTATCAAAATAACCATCTCTTTTACCGCGGTCGGCAATGGCTCGGCAGACGCGATGAACGAGCTGTTTGACCGAATTTTCACGCTGGCCGGTCGACACATCGCCGTAAAAATATTTACTCACGACCACTTTTGTCGCCAATTGGCTCCAGTTGGCCGGCACTTCAACATCTTTTTGTTCAAAAATAGCTTTGCCGTTTTCGTCGGCAATTTTTGCAGTCCGGTGTTCCCATTCGATTTGGTCAAAAGGATGTACCCCGGGCGTTGAAAAATACTGCTCTATCTTCAAGCCGGGTTTGCTTTTCCCTGTTGAGCCAGCCCAGGGTTGAAAACCCGACACTGCTTTTCCTAATTCCTGCTTCGAAATCCGTTCTTCTGACATGAACAAGCCTCCGTGTGTACCACTATATATTGTTATAATTCAAAGATTAGCATCAATATGTTGCCAGTAATTACTACGACATCATAACGTGGTCGGCTTGAGCTTCAAGCCGAAAAATCAAAAAAAATATTAGGTTTTTATTAGTCCTTGTTTTTAATGAACCTATGGAGAAAAAGAATTTTATGTCCAGTTTTTTGTTTATTTGTCAACTTGTGTGAAAAAGACTTTTAAAATCATAAAAAATCATATATCTCTCTATAAATAAAAGAGATACGAGAATACTGATTGGGCGTGAACCGAAATCGTTTAAAACAAATGGATAGGTCGGGGATTTTGGGTGGAGTTGGGGTTGTAAAACTCGCATATTTGGGGGATCAAAGGCGATTATTGCCGGGGGTCTTATTTTCCTTAAACAGGAGCAATAAGCTCTCAAATTGGTGCTTAATGACACGTTGATTATTGGCGGTTTTGACAAGTCTGTGAGAGAAAAATTGAGCGGCACGCTTCAGTTGGTTGATGTTTTCGGGCTCAGGGGGCTTTTTTTAGGCATCTGGGCGGTGTGACTGACATTCAAAATGGCCAGATAATAGTTCCGCAAATATTAAAGTACATAAATAGATTGATTTTTATACATCATGCGTGTACACTATGGCTATCGAGTACGATAGCAGAGATTGGGCCTTGCGATGTTTGACAAAGGGCATATCGGGCAGGATGTTCCGGAGCGTACTGTTAAGCTGACATGGCCGTTTGACCTTTTTGCGTCCGGGATGGTACATGACTCTACATAGTGTTGATATATTCATTATTATCGGCTACATGGTGTCGGTAGTTCTGGTCGGCCTTTGGGTTTCCAAACGGGCCGGCAAGAATATCAATTCCTATTTCCTCGGTGAAAATTCCATTCCGTATTACCTGCTGGGTGTTGCCAATGCCACGGGCATGTTTGATGTGTCCGGCACGATGTGGATGGTGACGCTGCTGGTGCTGTATGGGGTCAAAAGCATCTGGATTCCATGGTTGTGGCCGTGTTTTAACCAGATTTTCCTGATGGTGTATCTGTCGGTGTGGCTGCGCCGGTCGGGGGTGATGACGGGGGCGGAATGGATCGAAATTCGATTCGGCAGGAATATGGGGACGAGGCTGTCGCATATCAGCGTGGTGATATTTGCCCTGATTAGTGTGATTGGTTTTCAGGCGTATGCCTTTAAGGGGATTGGCAAGTTTATTGAGCCGCTGCTGCCGTGGGACTGGACGCCGAACACGTATGCCCTTGTGATTATGGGAATTACGACGGTTTATACCATAGCCGGCGGGATGTACAGCGTGGTCATTACGGACTTGATTCAATTTGTCATTATGACGCTGTCGGGGATTTTTGTGGCCTGGATTGCGATGACGCAGGTGGCGCCGGAGCAGTTGGCCAATGCGGTTCCGGCCGGGTGGCATAATCTTTTCTTCGGCTGGAAACTGGATTTGGACTGGACGGGAATTTTGTCGGCAGGCAATGCCCAGATTGCCAAAGACGGCTACAGCTTATTCGGGATATTCTTTACACTGATGCTGTTTAAAGGATTGCTGGCCAGTCTTGCGGGGCCTGCGCCCAATTATGACATGCAGCGGATTTTGTCCACGCGCACGCCGCGGGAAGCATCGCTGATGAGCTGGTTTACGAATGTGGCGCTGTTTTTGCCGCGGTATCTGCTGATTGGTGGTATTGGTGTGCTGGGCATTGTTTTTTTCCGCGAGCAGCTCAACACGATGGGTGACAAGGTGGACTTTGAACAGATTATGCCGCTGGTGCTGAATAAATATATGCCGGTGGGCGTGCTGGGGATCATGCTGGCCGGGCTGTTGTCGGCATTTATGAGTACGTTCAACTGTACCCTGAATGCCGGGGCATCGTATATTGTCCGGGATATTTATCAGCGGTATATGAATCCCAAAGCGGCGCCGCGAAAGCTGATTTGGCTCAGTTACACCAGTTCGATTCTGATTGTGATTGTCGGTGTTTTGTTTGGCTATATGACCGATTCGATTAATTCGATTCTGCAATGGATTGTGGCGGGATTATACGGCGGCTATATCGCCCCCAACGTGCTGAAATGGCACTGGTGGCGATTTAACGGCTATGGCTATTTTGCCGGGATGGTTGGCGGCATGGCCGGATCGCTGGTGATGCCTAAACTGTTTCCGGATATGGAGCAAATGCATGCTTTTCTGGTCATCTTTGTCCTGAGCAGCCTGGTGTCGGTGGTGGTATCGCTGATGACCCGGCCGGAAGAGATGGGCGTATTGAAGGAATTTTACAAGCGTACTCGTCCCTGGGGATTCTGGGGGCCGGTTTGCGAGCAGGTACTGGCCGAGGACCCGGATTTTCGGCCGAATCGGGCGTTTGGGCGGGATATGGTCAATGTGGCGGTGGGCATTGTCTGGCAGGTATCAATGTGCGCCATACCGATTTATATGATTATTCGGCAGTGGAACGGCTTCTGGATATCGGTGGGTGTGCTTGCCGTAACGTCGTTGTTTTTGAAATGGAACTGGTATCATAAATTGGAGCAGGATTGATCGGGTCAGGGATTGGCCCAGGACAGACTTCCCTGACGATGGAGACTTATACATGAATGTACAAACCATGCGGTTGTTTCGGCAGCGTGTCCGAGATGAGCTGCATAATAATATTATTCCTTTCTGGCTGACCCGCGTGGCGGACCGGCAGCACGGGGGCTTTATCGGCTGGATGAGCAATACGCTTTCCGTGGATACACAAAGTCCCAAGGGGCTGATACTGAATGCCCGGCTGCTGTGGACCTTTTCGGCTTTGGCCCGGTCCAGAGGCGGCAGCGAGTGTGTTCAGATGGCCCGCTATGCCTATGACTCGCTGATGCGGACCTTCTGGGATGCGGAATGCGGCGGGGCTTTCTGGCGGCTGCGGTATGACGGCCAGGTTCTGGATGCGACCAAAAAAATTTATGGACAGGCGTTTGTGATTTATGCCCTTGTGGAATATTATCTGTTCAGCGGTGATACGGAGGCCCTCGGGCGAGCCCGGCAGGTATTTGGGCTGATTGATAATCACGCCAGGGATAACGAGTTTGACGGCTATTATGAATCGCTGGAACGCAACTGGACGGTATCGCCGGATCAGCGGCTCAGCGATGAAGATATGGATGTTCCCAAGTCGATGAACAATCATCTGCATCTGCTGGAAGCCTATACACTTTTGTATTCGGTGTGGAAGGATGACCTGCTGCGGAAACGACTGCAGGGACTGATTTCGATTTTCCGGAATCATATCCTCGATTCACAGAGACGGCATTTTCGGTTGTTTTTCGATCCGCAGTGGAACAGTCAATGCGGCCGGGTATCGTTTGGTCATGACATTGAGGGGAGCTGGCTGCTGCATCGTGCGGCGGAAGTTTTAAATCATCCGGGCCTCCTTGCGGAGGTTTCGGAGATGGCAGTTCGAATTGCGCGGGCGGTCTATGTGGAGGGACTTGACGGCTGGAATGGCGTCTTTTATGAGGCCGATGCCGCGGGGCGGATGATTACCGAAAAGCACTTCTGGTGCCAGTCCGAGGCGGTGGTGGGATTCCTCAATGCCTATCAGCTCAGCGGCGAAGAAGAATTCATGGAAACAGCCTGGCGAATCTGGCAGTTTATCGAGAAATATCAGGTGGATAAAGTGCATGGCGACTGGTTCTGGAAGGTTTATCAGGATGGCCGTCCCGACCCGGATAAGCCGAAGGTGTCGGAGTGGAAGTGTCCGTATCACAGCGGACGGGCGTGCCTTGAGATTATGCATCGTCTGGATGGAATGATTCGGCTATTGGAGCCGTCCGTCGGAAAATATACCCAGCGGGTATGAATATCCCGCAGCGGCTGCAGGCGGCTGAGTGCCTGCCTGCCGCATCAGAATGGAAACTATCAGGCAGGATCAGTCTATACGTATGAAGAAAAATGAGTTTAAGGAAAAACTGCAGCAGCTTCATCGCAGTTATGAGGAATTGATTTGTCGGGCTAACCGGCCGCTGGCCGATACCGGCGGACTGTACAGGCGATATGCCAATCCGGTTCTGACGGCGGAGCATGCGCCGCCGATCTGGAAATACGATTTCAGTTACCGGGATAATCCTTTTTTGCTCCAGCGGCTTGGGGTAAATGCCGTATTTAATTCCGGTGCGATCAAGCTGGGTGACCGATACTGCCTGATGGCTCGCGTGGAAGGATGGGATCGCAAATCCTTTTTTGCCGTGGCTGAAAGCAGCAGTGGTGTTGAAGGCTTTCGTTTTCGGGATTACCCGGTTGTGATTCCGGAACTGGATGCCGACGAGACCAATTTATACGATATGCGGCTGGTCCGGCATGAAGACGGCTGGATTTACGGCCTGTTCTGTGTGGAAAGCAAGGATCCCGATGCGCCGGCCGGGGACACCTCCTCGGCGGTTGCGCAGGGCGGCATCGCCCGCACGAAGGATTTGCAGACCTGGCAGCGGCTCCGGAATCTGAAAACACCGTCGCCCCAGCAGCGCAACCACGTCCTGCATCCGGAATTTGTCAACGGCAAGTATGTGTTTTACACGCGTCCGCAGGATGATTTTATCCAGGCCGGCTCCGGCGGCGGTATTGGCTGGGGATTGGCCCAGTCGATGGATGCGGCTGAGATTACCGCAGAGAGCATCATGGATGAACGCGTCTATCATACCATTAAGGAAGTCAAGAATGGGCAGGGGCCTGCCCCCATCAAGACCGCCAAAGGCTGGCTGCATCTGGCTCATGGCGTTCGGGGCAATGCGGCGGGGCTTCGTTATGTCTTGTATATGTTTATGACGGCGCTGGATGAGCCGTGGCGGGTGACGCACCGGCCGGGCGGATATTTTCTGGCTCCAGAGGGGGAAGAGCGGATTGGCGATGTATCCGATGTCGTATTCAGTAATGGCTGGATTGCAGACCCGGATGGCACGGTTTATATTTATTACGGTTCTTCGGATACGCGGCTGCATGCGGCAGTCAGCACGGTCGAAAAGCTGATGGATTACACCATGCATACTCCGCCGGATGCAGGGCGGACCTTTACCTGCGTACAGCAGAGGATTCAGTTAATCCAGAAAAATAAGGATGTCGTCAACGCTGAAGATTAACGTTTTTAGGTTTTCGAAGAAGGCGAGCAGGTCCCTTTTCAAAATTTATTTGTTTCCATGATATATCTTTAATTTGCATTTGTGCACATCCAGTTTAATTCCAAGCTAAGTGCTGTGCCTTTTTCGGGCGGCGGGGCATTATCCAATTCTCTTCGATAAGTTTGCAATAGGCCGCATTCCGGTTTTCAGGACTCAATAGCACGATTATTCTGTCTGGTTTGCGGCCATGGCATAGGTAAGGGCATCTGTATTGTATCTAAAATAACAAGGCTTTATCCAGATGTGATGTCTTTGAAACTAAACAAATAATTCCGCAAATATTAATCACGATATTATTATCGGACAGTATTGTATTGACTTTGACAATTGGTTGCATTAGAGTTATACACTGGAGTTGCGTGTTGCCAATACGGTGAGGGTAGTGGATGAAAAGTTTCAAAAATCACTGCTTTATCTGTACCTGTCCTATGAAAACCTTGCGAGCAGGGTTTTACCTATCCATTCTGTTTAAATCCAACCTCATATAAATCCATTCGAAAGGAGAAAGACATGAAGAAGATGGTTCTTATTATGGCAGTTCTTGGATTGGTTTCGTATGGCTATGGCGTGGTGATTGGTGATTTTGAAGGCGGCATGGACAATTGGGTTGCCGGATGGGACGGAACTCCTGTTCTTGCCGCAAGTCAGACCGCAGGTACCGTTACATCCGGGGAATCGAGCCTGGCAGTGACCACGAATGGTGGATACTGGTGCCTGCAATGGAATGCCCCGGGCGGCAGTATTCCTGCAAGTTTTGCCAATACGACGCTGAAATTTGATCTGACGATGGTGCAATCCGAATGGCCGGCCAGTCCGTGGACCAAGGTTGCCGACAAGATAGCCATCAACAGCGACAGCCCCAGCGGGTGGAAGGAATTTACCACTGCCGCCGCGGAATGGCGGGACGGCAGCGGTTCTGCGCCGCTGGATTGGGGTGCCTGGTCTCCAACCGCGGCCAAGACGTTCAGTGTGGATATTTCAAGCTATGATGTCACCGGGGCCACCTGGCTGCAGATTATTATTACATTACAGGGCGGAGACGGGTCCGGCGCTTTCTATTTTGATAATATCCAGTTGGCGCAGCCGGAGCCTGTATCTCCATGGACACGATTTGAGTGCGAAGATGCGACCCTGGTTGACACAACCTTTATTAATAATGATGCGGATTGTTCGGGCGGGCAATATGTATCCATTCAAAAGGTTTCCGATGCCAAAAACGGGCAGATTCAGATGACCGTCAATGCCCCGCGTGCCGGGACGTATAATATGAAAATTGGTCAGCGGAGCGGAGGGGATAATGAACGATATGATAGTATTCTGCTGAATGAAGCCACGCTGGTGGATCAGAATTTTTCAGGCCTGATTGACTGGGGTGCGGCTGCTGCAATTGAAGGCAATAACGGCTGGGGTGAATTGGCGACTGTGGAGGATTTATTTGCCTCCGTCGAGCTGTATGGAAGCGAAGACGGCAATTGGCAGTTGTGGTCCCGCTGGGCCCCGGCCTGGGATGCAACCCGGCTGAATGCGCCGATGACCGTGGATTTGAATGAAGGCAAGAATGTCATTACAATTATTGCCGTCTGGGGATGGACCAACTGGGACTTTATCGATTTAGAGCTGGGGTATATTCCGCGGAATCCTCAGCCTGCTGATGGCGGAATCGTAATTATCGGTCAGGATACCACTTTGTCCTGGACGAATGCGCAGTTGGATCTGGATAAAGTGGAAGTCTGGTTCGGACAGACGCCGGAACCGAATGAACTGGATCCGAACAGCTTTATTACGTCGGCAAATTATAAATCCAAACTGACGCTGATTGGGACCGTTGACAGCCCGAAAGACAAATCCAGCATTGCGATGCCGGAATTGATTCCGGGTGCCAATTATACATGGGTCGTGGATGGCTTCAAAGATGTTCCTGAAGGCGGCGATCCCAATTATCCGGGCGTGTTCTGGACATTCCTGGCTTCGGACAATGTGCCTCCAGCCGCCAATGCCGGTGAAGAGCAGTTCAAATGGCTTACTCCTGACAGCGTGGTTGTGACACTGGATGGCTCGGCATCGACCGATGACGGTAAGGAAGGACCGCTGAGCTACAGCTGGATCCAGACTGCCGGTCCGGCAGTCACGCTGGATTCACCCGCATCTGCAATCACGACTGTTACGCTGACTCAACTGGGTAACAATACCGAAGCCAACGGCAATGATCCGTATGAGTTTGAACTGACGGTTGATGACGGCCTTTGGACTGCGACCGACACTGTGATGGTGCATGTCAACAGCAACTCCTGCACCGCTTCGATTGAGGCCGGCAGCTTCTATTTCTATGGTGATGTATCCAGCGCGGCGGCCCAGGGTGTTCCGGACTGCAAGATTGATCTGTATGACTTTGTGGAAATCGCCAATAACTGGCTGGGATGTTCCAATATCTTCGAAGCCTGTGAATAATTGATTTTCTGGAAAACCAGCCTGTTGCATGATGCAGGGGCCTTGTTCGGCAAGTCCGCAATGAGGCCCCTGTTTTTGCTGCTGAGTTTTGTACCGATAAAGATTGAATTGGGGAGATCATGAAACGAGATGCTTACATGGTTAGGCAGTATGGACAAGCCGTTTTATTTGTTGTCTTATGTATGACGTCGATTTGTCCGGCTGTTGAGATGACCTCCATTGTCCAGAATGCCGCGTCTGTGGGGCGTTTTGCAAAATATGAGGCGACGTTCGCGCTCGATACGGCCTACAGCAATCCTTTTGACCCGGACATTGTGGATATCCGAGCGATTGTCACAGGGCCGGATGAGACCCTCTGGCAGGTGCCGGCTTTCTTTTGCCGGGATTATGAAGTCTATGATGCCAATCCGGAAAAATATCGCAATCCCGGCCCCGAATTGTGGAAATTTCGTTTTGCACCGCCGCAGGCAGGACACTACGTGTATGCTATTGTCATCTATGAAAATGGGGTGTTGACATTGGAACAGGACCATGCCGGCGATTTCGAGTGCATCGAAAGTGCGAACAAGGGACTAATTCGCCGCGATGGGCAGGACCCGGCCTGCCTGCGATATGACAACGGCAGCCCTTATCTGCCCATCGGCCATAATGTGTGCTGGTCGAGCAATGGACTGGGGACGTTTCTGTACAATTTTCAAAATATGGGAGCAGTCGGTGAAAACTGGACCCGGCTCTGGATGACGCATTTTTACAATTGCAGCATTCTGGAATGGCGCTCGGATTATTCCAGTTATTTCCAGAATCTGGGCAGATACAGTCTTCAGATTGCCCAGCGGCTGGATGCGCTGGTGGAAGCCGCCGAGCAGCAGGGGATTGCGATACAACTGGTTCTGCAGCATCACGGACAGTTCAGTTCCACCGTAAATCCGAATTGGAATGAAAATCCGTATAACATCGCTAATGCGGTATACGGCGGTTTTTTAAGCAAGCCCGAGGATTTCTTCACGAATACTGCGGCGAAGAAACTGACGAAAAATAAATATCGCTATATTATTGCCCGCTGGGGATATTCACCCGCGATTCTGGCCTGGGAACTCTGGAATGAGGTCCAGTTTACCGATGGCTGGAGCAAAAATCGCAGCAGCGTCATTGCCTGGCATCAGGAGATGGCCGACTATATCCGTTCCATTGATTGTCATCGGCATCTGATTACCACCAGTTCCAGCGAAAGCGGCTTTGAGGCCATCTGGAATCACCCCACGATTGACCTGGTGCAGGTGCATCATTACGGTACGCCGGTCATCGGACCGTTTAAGACCACGACGCTCGAATTGTCGCAGACCTATCAGAAACCGGTGATTATCGGGGAATACGGCGCCGGGTCGGTCAATGGGATGAATTCGGAAACCAATGTTGCCAGTCTGCCCGAGCCGTATAAGGCACAGATGCTCGAAGGACTGGTTCTGCACAACGGCATCTGGAGTGCCTTCATGGCCAAAGGCGGGGCGAATCTGTGGTGGTGGGATTCGTATATCGAGGCGTATGGAATGTACGAGGTCTTTCGTCCGCTGGCTATATTTGCTGCGGGGGAAGATCTGGCGGGGATGCAGCCTGCGCTGCGGGCGGTGTCTGGATTTTCCTCCTATTTTGCCAACCCCCAGATTGGTGATTTT
>JAFGQP010000062.1 GCA_016935635.1 Sedimentisphaerales bacterium | reverse complement strand
TGAAGCAATCATTCAGATAGAAGATGTGCTATATATATGGTATGGCGTCGTTCTATAATACACAATAGATTGTTCTTGACTGTCCTGCTCAGAGTGTCTATTCTACGCACTTTAGGATTTTATTAGAAATAACGAATACGCAGAGTTTTGGCCAGTTCTTCTTTTAAGGCATAAAAGATGAAAAAAGAATACATTTTTCTATCCGCAATGGTTGCAGTTGGTTGTCTGCTGGCTTCCTGCGGAAAAAAAAAGATGGATGCCGCTGCGGAACCACAGGTCAATTTGAACACCACTGTCGGGCAATTAGTCCAAATCACTTACAATCCCTCTGTACCGGTTCGCGGCTACGGTATGGTGTCTGGTCTGTGGGGTGCCGGTTCGTCCGAATGCCCTCCCCAGTTGCGTCTTGAGCTGGAAAAATATATCTGGCAGAAAATGCCGAATGCAAGTCCCGGAGAGATCAGGGAATTTATTGAAAGCACAGACACTGCCATCGTTGAAATTATCGGCGAAATTCCACCCCTGTCTATGGTCGCAGACAGATTCGACATTCAAATCGTCCCGCTGTTAAAAACACAGACAATCTCACTTCGAGGCGGACATTTGTTTACATCGGACCTCAAAGAAATGAGTCGCATGCAGACCTTCAGCCAATTCTCTAAAACGATTGGAATCGCTGAAGGGCAAATTTTTACATCTACTGACCCCGAGACCAAAAAAGAGCGTTATTACATATTCAACGGCGGTATCGCTTCTTTGAAAACTCCTATTACGTTATCTTTAAATCAATCCAGTTTCAGGGCATCCAATGCCATTCGCAATCGCATTAATGAGCGATTTGGCACCTTGACGGCAAATGCCATATCGAGTACAGACATCCAGATTACAATCGCCCCGCAATATCGCAATCGCCGTCAGGATTTTTTATCCATGCTGGGACTTTTGTATTTATCTGAAGACGAAAGCCTTAGAACACAGCGTATTGATTTCCTGTGTGAGCAATTGATCGACCCGGCCAAAGCCGCTGAATCCGAACTTGCGCTTGAGGCTATTGGCCGACCCTGCCTGTCGAAGCTTGCGATTCTGCTGGAAGAAAACAATGATTCGACCGTGCGTTTTCATGCTGCTCGCTGCATGCTCAATATCGGAGACAATCGAGGGATCAGTGCTCTGCGAAGCATCGCCCTGGATGACAAATCCAGCCTGCAAATCAAAGCCATTAAATCACTGAGCAATGCCAAGCTCAAAGAAATTGAACCCTTTTTATCGCAATTGTTAGCCAATGACAAAATTGACGTGCGACTGGCCGCTTATCAACAGCTTCTTGAACATAACAGCATCTTTGTCAAGCGTATCCCGGTTGGAACCGATTTCTTTGTTGATCTGGTGAATGCGCCGGGCCGTAAACTAATTTATGCCTTGCAAAAAGAACATGCCGGGCTGGTACTGTTCGGGGCACCCATCATCTGCCAAAAGGATCTGTTTTTAGATAAAGGCAATGTCATGATCAATGCCAGACCCGGTGATAAATATGTATCGCTGGTTCGCAGGCATCCTGCACGTCCCAAACTGGTAGGCCCTCTCTTGAGCAGTTTCCATGTGGAAGATATCATTCGTACACTCGGACATGCCCCGGAAATCGATAAGGAGAAATATCCCTGGCCGGGATTAGGGATTAATTATTCTGAAATTCTTGATATTGTGGAGCTGATGTGTCATGATGGATTGATACCCGCTGAATTCATTCACGGGCCGTTGTCTGAAGCGGGTGCATTTTTAGAGAAAATGAGCCAAACGACCGATAATACAGTAACGCCGCCGGATCAAAGCCAAAAATAACCTGAACTAACCTGATTTAATTGCTCTATGCGACTTGAAAAAATTATTATTAACGGATTTAAGAGTTTTGCTGACAAAACAGAACTTCGTTTTAACCAGCCAATCACAGCTATTGTCGGACCAAACGGCTGCGGCAAAAGCAATGTTGTGGATGCCTTAAAATGGGTATTAGGCAATCAGAGCCCCAAAAGTCTGCGCAGCGGTCAGATGCTGGATGTGATATTCAGCGGATGCAGCAGTCGAAAGCCCAGCAGTATGGCCGAGGTGACTCTGCATTTTTCAGATGTCAGGGGACTTGGCCTGGAACGGGACGAATTAGAGATATCACGTCGGCTTTTCCGAAGCGGCGAAAGTGAATATCTGATTAACGGCAAATCCTGCCGTCTCAAAGACATCAAAGAGTTATTTCTGGATACGGGCGTCGGCGTCAGCGCTTATTCAATTATCGAACAGGGACAAATTGACCAGCTTCTGAAGTCGTCGACCCAGGACCGGCGAATTATCTTCGAAGAGGCGGCCGGCATCAGCAAATTCAAGGCCCACAAGAAAGAAGCCATTCGCAAGCTGGAACGCACCGAGCAAAATCTGCTGCGTCTGGCCGACATTGTTAATGAGGTCCAAAAGCAGCTTCGCAGCATCAAGCTGCAGGCGGGCAAGGCCCGCAGTTATCTCGAATACAGCCAGCGGCTTAAAGAGCTGCGTGTCAATTATTCACTGGCCGAGTATCACAAGATCATCACCACCTGTCACAATAAGGAAGAGGTACTTGCTGGCTGGCAGGAAAAGTTCGCAGCTTCGGCCGCTGCAGTTGCCCGCTATGATGCTGCCTCCGGTGAAATGACGGCAAATATTTTGGAGAATGAAAATCAGATTAATCGCTGGGATAATACGCTTATTGTTTCGCGAAGCCGGATTGAGCAGCACAACGAACGAATTCATTATCTGAATTCGCGGATTGATGAGCTGGCCGAACGTAAAAAGATCTCATTGTCCCAGACTGCCAAGCTCTCCGAGCAAATTCGCCAGCTTTCCAGCGACTTGGAGGCGTGCCGGGTGGAACTGGAAACCAGCCAGAAGGAATTGTCCGCCCGAACGGACCAGCTTGCTCAGGCGGAAGACGTTCTATCGCAAATTAACACCCAGTGCGCGGAATTGCAGGTCAAGCTGGAAGACGAAAAATCCGGGATTATCGATATTGTTCGTCGTACAGCTCAACTGCATAACGAAATACAAAGTTTGAATACCTATCGCGATAATCTGGCCGGTCAGAAAACACGTCTTTCAGGACGAGCCAGTCAGGCTGAAGTCCAGCTGGCCGAGTGGCTGACTGAAAAGGCACAGTGCCAGTCCCGGCTGGAAGATATTCTGAGTGTCATCTCGCAGCTTCAGAGCACTTTGGAGGCCAAGCGCGCGGAAATGGAGACCGTTGGCGGTCAGAAAACCGCTGCGATGAACGAAATGTCACGCTGCAAGGAACAGCGAAGCGGCATCAGCAGTGAGCTGAATGTCCTGAAGGATATGGAATCTCGCCGTCAGGGGGTCAACAGTGCCATCCGCTCGATTCTGAAGGAAAAGGATGTCAACAAGTCGGATTATATCGAGGGTATTGTCGCTGATATCCTGTCGGCAGAGATGCAGTATTCGCTGGCGATTGAAGCCGCATTGGAAGGTAAAACGGATGCTCTGGTTGTGAACAGTACGTCCCGTTTCCTTGCCGATACCGGCATGCGTGATAAACTGGATGGACGCCTGACCGTGCTGTGTATGGACCGCCTGGAGCCGTTTGTGGATATGGCGGATTTGGTGGGCAAGGCCGGTGTGCTGGGCAGACTGGCGGAATTCGTACGTTTTGAACCCGAATACGGTCCCCTGGTCTGGTCGCTGCTGGGCAAAACCGTGTTGGTCGAATCGTTGAATGCCGGGATGGATTTAGCCCGGAAGTACGGCAGTTATCGCTTTGTGACTCTGCGCGGCGAAGTGCTCAGCAATGGCTACACGCTTTGTGCCGGCCCGCTGGGAAAAACCTCCGGTCTGATTTCCCGTAAAAGCCGTATTCATCAGCTCGAAGAGCAGCTTGCCGAAGTCAATAACCAAATCCACAATCTGGAACAAACGCTCGAACAGACGGAGCATAAAAACGAACATCTGGCCGAACTATGCAAGGAGCTTCGCACCAGCATCTATGAGGCCAACACGGAAAAAGTGGATACCGAATCCCGGATGCGCATGGTTGAACAGAATGTCAAGCGCCTGGGGCAGGAGCAGCCGATTATCCTCAGCGAAATTCAGGTGCTTGAAGAAGAAATATCCAAATCCGTTCAGAAAGAGCATGACTCCCGCAGAAAGCTCGATGAACTGGAGGAAATCAACACCCAGCGCTCTGCCCAGATCCAGCGGATTCAGCAGATGCTGGATGAACAGCGGCGCGTGCTGCAAAGCCGATCCTCGGAAGTCACTGAATTAAAGATTCAGATCGGCCGGTTCAGCGAACAGCAAAAATCGATTCGTCAGCGGTCAGCGGCCCTGGCCAGCCAGATTCAGCACGCCCGCATGTCGGCCGAGGCATGCCGTACTGATGCCGCCACCTGCGATGAACAGGTTGAGCAGACTCTGCGCAACATTCTTTCCACAGAGTCGGCGGTCTGCACCCTGTATATTGAAAAAGAAGAGGCGCAGAAACAAAGTATCTATCTGCATGCCCTGCAGCAGGAGCTGTCGGTTCAGCAGAAGGAAAACGAGCAGTTGCTGCGGCAGGCCCGCACTGAACAATCTGAGATTGAGCAGCATATCCACCAGCTCCAGCTTGATTTGTCGCAATTGAAAGTCAAGGATGAAGACCTGTGCCAGCGTGTTCGTGAAGAACTTCAGATCGAACTGGTACAGGCCTATGAGAATTACAGTACGCAGGATGTCGACTGGGATGTTGTCCGCGAAGAAATCAACGACCTGCGGGGCAAAATCGAGCGTCTCGGCAATGTCAATGTGGATGCCATTGAACAACAGCAGCAGCTGGAGGAACGCTATACCTTCCTGGCTTCGCAGGTGGAAGACCTCCATGCCAGCAAGACCCAGCTGGAACAGCTTATCGAGCGGATCAATCAGGAAAGCCGGGAGAAATTCCAGGTTACCTTTGACCAGGTGCGAATCCACTTCCAGGAACTGTTCCGGATTTTATTCGGCGGCGGCAAGGCAGACATATTCCTGGAAAATCCCGAGGATGTACTCGAGTCAGGGATTGAAATCGTGGCTCGTCCGCCCGGCAAGGAAACCCGCACCATCAGTCTGCTGTCCGGCGGCGAAAAAACCATGACAGCAATTGCCATGCTGTTTGCAGTGTTCAAGAGCAAGCCCTCGCCCTTCTGCGTGCTGGACGAAGTGGATGCGGCACTGGATGAAGCCAATAACGAACGTTTTAATCTGATTGTCAAGCAATTCCAGCAGTTATCGCAATTTATCGTGATTACGCACTCCAAGCGGACGATGAGTATCGCCGATATGCTGTATGGCATTACCATGCAGACACAGGGTATCAGCAAAAAAATCAGTGTCCAGTTCGACAGCGACAAGCGGGATAATGCGACCGAACCGGCAGTGGCATAAGACAAC
This sequence comes from Sedimentisphaerales bacterium, assembly GCA_016935635.1. GTDB lineage: Bacteria > Planctomycetota > Phycisphaerae > Sedimentisphaerales > Anaerohalosphaeraceae > Anaeroglomus. The sequence goes on along the minus strand of JAFGQP010000062.1, from coordinate 26,031 downwards.
AACAACTTCAGCAGCCGCCCGATGCGGCGAAAGATTACGTTATGAAAGAACGGCTTGATAGTCATCGACTCAGCAATGGCATGATCATCCTGGGCGAGCCCATGGCGGATGTGGAATCCGCATCGTTTTATTTTTTACTTCCCGCCGGAAATGCCTATTATCCCGAAGGCTGTTCCGGGGCAGGACAAATCATAACCGACTGGCTGTTTCGCGGGGCAGGTTCCCGGGACAGCCGCACACTGATTGAGGCTCTCGACGAACTCGGGATTCATCGCAACAGTTCCATTACTGCCGAGAATTTATCCATCAGTGCCTCGCTGGAATCTGCGAACCTGCTGGAAGCGCTGGATTTGTATGCCGATATTCTGACAGCCCCCCTGCTGGACGATGAGCAATTTGAACCATCACGCCAACTGGCAGTTCATGAGCTGGCGGGGCTGGATGATGATCCGCAGCACAAGGTTCGCCTGCTGGTTGCGGAACAATTTTATCCTGCCCCCTACAACCGCCCCAGCGAAGGGAAAAAAGCGGATTTGGAAAGTATGACGGCAGATAGCTGCCGCCGGATCATTCAGCGGCAGTTTGACTGGTCGCAGGGAATCTTCGCCATCGCCGGCAAATATGATTTCCCCGCCATCTGTGACCTCCTGGAAAAGCGGTGTGCTCATCTGCCAGGAACCGGAGCGAAGCGCCCAGCGGCAGGAGCCCCCGGACAGCGGTACACGCACGAAGCCAACGAAGGCGCCCAGGTCCATATCGGCCTGATGACCCGTGTGCCGACCATTCAGGATAGCCGTTATTATGATATTATGGCTGCTGTTTCCATTCTGTCCGGCGGAATGAGCAGCCGTCTGTTCACCGAGGTCCGTGAAAAACGCGGCCTGTGCTATGCAGTCGGGGCAAGATATCAGTCATTAAAAGACCATGCCGCCATCAGCTGCTATGCAGGAACGACACCTGAACAGGCCCAGGAAACCCTGGATGTGACGGTGGAGCAATTCCGTCGGCTGCGTGAGGGATTTTCCGACGAGGAGCTGCAGCGGGCTCAAATCGGACTCAAGAGCACGCTGATTATGCAAAGCGAATCATCGGCCGCACGGGCCGCCGGTGTTGCGGGCGATTATTATTATCTGGGCAGAGTACGAACTCTGCCGGAAATCCGTCAAAAGATTGACTCTGTCAGCCGGTCTTCAGTGCTGGCGTTTCTGAATGACAATCCTTTTGACGATTTTACCGTTGCCACAATTGGCCCTAAACCGATTCAACTTTAAATGAAATTATTCACGTTATGATTTTCAAACACAGACAACTCGATAACGGATTAACCATCATCGGGGAAAATCACCCGCAGGCTCAAACCACCGCCATGGGTTTTTTTGTCCGCACCGGCTCACGGGATGAAACCCCTGAAATCAGCGGCGTTTCACATTTCCTGGAACACATGATATTCAAAGGAACCGACAGTTTGAACTGGCAGCAGGTCAATGAGGCCTTTGACGGCATCGGCGCCAAATTCAATGCGTTCACCGGCGAGGAAAACACTGTTTATTATGCCGCAGTGCTGCCGGAGTTTTTACCGGATGTTGCCCGGTTGTGGTCGCAGCTGATGCGTCCTTCGCTGCGTGAAGACGATTTCAATATTGAGAAAAATGTCATTCTTCAGGAAATCGCCATGTATAAGGATATGCCGCAATTTGATGTACTGGATCAGGCACGCGCCCTGCATTTCGGCAGTCATCCCTGCGGCAACAGCACACTCGGCACTGAGCAGACTATCGGAGATTTGAAAGTCGAACAAATGCGGGACTATTTCAGTCGTCGATATGCCCCGAATAATCTGGTTGCTGCCTGCTGCGGCAATCTGGAGTTTGACCGGTTTTGTGATTTAATCGAATCCATCTGCGGCCATTGGAAACCCGCTCAGGCGGACCGTTCGCTTTCTTTTTTTGAAGGCACCCGGCAGCGAAGACACCTCCAGAAAGATACGCTTGCCCGTCATCATATCTGCCTGATCAGTCCCATGGTTTCCATGCAGGATCCCCGTCGATTTGCTGCCTCGCTGCTGGGAATGATTATCGGCGACGACAGCGGATCCAGATACTTCTGGTCACTGGTGGATCCGGCCGTTGCTGAAGCGGCATCAATGCAGGCCGAGACCATGGACGGGATCGGTGCGATGTACAGTTACATCTGCTGCGAACCGGCCGTTGCCCCAAGGGTAGCTGAGATCATCAAGGGCATATTTTCCGATTTGAGCTGTAACGGTGTACAGGAAAAAGAGGTAACTGCGGCCAAAAATAAAGTGCTTTCTGCGCTGACGCTTAAATCCGAACAGCCGATGGGCAGACTCTTTGGACTGGGATTTAACTGGGTCTATTCCAGATTATACCGCACCCTGGCCGACGATATTGCTGCTGTTCGGGCAATTACTGTCGACGATGTCAATCAACTAATCGCAGAATTCTCGCCAGGCCAGTTCAGTTGTTTATCCATGGGGCCGGACGTCCAGGAAAATCCTCTTTTCTGATAAAATGGGAGATTTCACATATTGCATGAAGCCGTCAGGACTGCTATAATTGTAGTAAAGTTGAATTTGGAGGGGTGTTGTGAACCCGGAAAACCATCCAACTGAAGATTTGGACGTTGATATCCTGCAGTGTAAAGCAGATATCCTGCGAGCTTTGCAGCAGGCTTCGCAATCAGGAGCTCTGCGCAATAAAAGCAAGCCCTCTGCTGAGGAACCTGCTCAGGAACCCGATTTTTTTGCATCAACCGATACAGAGAAAACAGCTTCCACATCAATACAAGACAATACCAACCCTGTTGGCGTACGGATTTTATCTTTCGACCAATTGCAAAAAGCGTCCGACCAGAAAAAAGGCCAAGAGTCACCTGATATGTCGATTCCAGCTTCAGCCAGTCCTGATTCAGAACCGGCACTAAGTCGACAGGCAAACGCAGATAACAGCCGATTGGATCAACTTATCAGCCAGATTCAAGAGTTAGAAAAACAGCTTTCTGACGAACGATTACGAACACAGAATTTGACGTCTGATCTTGCCGGAGTGCGTTTGCAGGCAGAAAATGCCGGCGAACAGCTGAAGCGTCTTCAGGGGGAGTTGAAGGAACAAAAGACCCTATATGAGTCTTATCTTATCCAGAACAAAGAGATTCAGTCCTCGCTTGAGACACAAGCGGGACAAACGCAGGCTGAGCTTGAATCCAAAAATACGGAACTGAACAATGCCCAGCAAAAACTGGCAGAAATTCAAGAACAGCTTGCTGCCCGCGAAGATGAAATCCAACAGCAGAAAATAATACTGGATTCAACGAGTCTTGCGTTAACTGAAAAGCAGCAGCTGCTGGAGCAGAATCAATCAATTATCCAATCGTATGAACAGCAAATAAAAGCCCAGTCGGATTACATGGCGGATGCTGAACAAAAACAGCGACAGATTGAACAGTTGAAATTTGAGCAAATTGAACAACAGGAGCAATTTCAGCAGCGTAAAGCCGGGCTGGAATCCCAAATCGCCTCACTGGAACAACTGACTGACCAGCTCAAGCAGGAAAATTGCAGTCTTTCTCAGGATTTGGCTTCCGCACGCCAAGCCATGGCGGATATTGAAGAAACCATGCGTCAAAGTCGCCGGGATATGGAGACAGCTCTGCGTGAAAAAATGGAATTGGCAAATTCCATGTCAGAAATACAATCACTGTCGCGACAGCAGCAGGAATCATTAGCCGGCCTCCATCAGCAGAATGAACTTCTTTCAGCACAAATGCAAGAGACGGCCGGGCATCTGGATGCCGCACGGTCTGAACTGACACAGCAAAATCATCTGTTCGAACAAACAATACAGCAGTTGAAGCTGCGTATTGCTGAATTGGAAGACCAAATCGTCGAAAACGATGCATTAACAGATAACAGAATATCAGAATTGAAGCATCTGATTGATGAACAAAAAAGCCTGCTGGAAAAAACTGAACATCAGCGGCGCGAGCTTGAAAATCGTCTGGCCGGACTGCAGGCAGAAAATGACCGTCTTTGTGCTGCCAGAGAAGAGGCTGATTCATTGCGGGACCAGCTTCTTGTCGCTCAGGAGAAGCTGGAAAATGCCAATCATCAGCTTGAGCGTGCCAGAGGCGATGCTCAGCTTGTCGGCGAAGAAAACAACCAACTGCACAGCATGCTGTATTTGCGTGATCATGAGCTCGAAAAACTTCAGGCACAGATTCAGGAATTGCAGGGCCGCATCTCCGGGCTTGAATATGTCGAAACCGTCTCGCCCGACGAACAGACTGTTTCGGATTTGCCATCACAGTCTTTTGAAAGACCTGTAGATGAACTTGCGCAAATCGATTCCGCACAAATTCAGGAGGAATCGGAAGCCGAGATTCCCACTTTTAATCTTGCCGAGCAGATAATGGCCGAACATCGCCGTTCGGTAGCATCACAACGACAATCGCCTGTTGCACGTCCTCAGCGCAGCCGGGAGGATTCCATTTCGCGGGTTGTCGGTCACTTTATCAAAACTCCAGACACCGCTGAAACGGAATCGATGCAAATCAGTGCTCGATCAGAAAATGAGTATGCACCGCAGCTGCCTGAACGGTATTTGACACAAAATACGCCGCCGCGCGATATCGAACCGTATTCTTCGGAACTTCTGTTTGCCGACATCGTCAAACGTGATATCCTGTGGTTCCTCGACAAAAGACAGAAATCTTTACAGCGACCTTCATGGTCCTGGAATCATAACTGATCAGGGATGATGAGCGCCGGATTTATAGTATCGTTTATCGATTGGGCGAAAGGCGTACTGGAAACACCTTATTTCTATGCGGCTGTTGGTGTTTTTTTTGCCTGCATCCTGTTTTTTACGCTTTGGCATTTATTCCGCAAATCCACCAAGGCCCCGGGCAGTCATCTCGTGAAAACGCCCCAGATGATTTTGGAGGAAAACTATACCAAATGTGCCTCCGGGATAACGCGAAAAATCCGGTCATTAAATGGCAGGAATAAAATCATTCTGCTAGCCGGTGCAGGTTTGGAAACCATGCCCGTCACGATACCTGTGAAAATTGCGATTGCCCTGGCCCAGTCGAATTACAAGTGTCTTTTTATCGATCTGGATACCCGCCGCAATGCCGCCGCCAAAGTATTCGAACTCAATTCCAACACCACAGCAGGCATCATCACTCCCCATCCCCTGCAGACAGTTATCGGTAATCTGTCGCTATGGCCGGCTGAATTTTTTGTTCGGTTCAGCCAGATTAATATTCGAATTGTCACTCAGGCTGCCAAAAAACACTACGAAGTCGTGTTGATTAATGCTCCTTATTTGGACGGACATCCGGATCGCAGATTTATCGCGTCGTCAGCGGACTACGGATTGATCTTTTATGATAAGCAGCCGCAACTGGGCCGTCTCAAAACCATTTTTTCAGAAAACGACTGCCAGTTGATTCAATCTCAATCCATCAATGAACTGAATGCATAAGCACAGCTGCCTGGGCATCCACAAACCATGTCATTTTGTCCACCGCAGACCAGAGAGCATGCACAGGATATTGCCATGGCCGCAGCGGAGGAATGAGGATTTCCCGGAGAATCTCCTGTTTGGAACTGCCGGTGATAATAAATAAAAGTGAACGCGCCGCGGTCAATGCCGGAGCAGTCAGTGTTACTCTCGTATGCGGCATCGTCTGTGAAAACACCGCTGCGGCAATATCGTACTGATTATCTACAACATCAGTCCCCGCAAGCAGCGATGCCGTATGTCCATCCGCCCCTAATCCCAGAAGCACCACATCCAAAAAAGGCCATTGCCCTGCCTGCAATTTCATCACACTGCGAATGGTGTTCTGGTATTGGTCGGCAGCTTCTGCGGGCGGCAATTCCCCCCAAATGCGATGCACCTGCGACGATGGTACCGGAACTTGCGACAATAATGATATCTGGGCCATCGAATAATTGCTGTCCGGATGGTCCGGCTCCACGCAGCGTTCATCGGCCCAGAAAAAATGGATTCGCTGCCAATCCAGTGTTTCTCTGACTAGCAGCTCAAAAAACATCTTCGGACTGCTGCCGCCGCTGAGGGCACAATAGCAAACACCCCTTTTCTCGATGGCATCCTGTACGCGTTCACAGAAATGCATTACGGCTTTCTGTGCGGTCTCCATGGCAGATTGCAATATCATGATGCGGGGCTTGTTCATAATGTCCTTTTGCTGTTCAAGAAATGCCTGAAGAAATACCGCCGCAGCAATTGCATCCTGCCGTTTTTTCCTATCATCACGGGTTAAATCCGAACCGGCCAGCTTCCAGTCCGCCTCAGCACTGCTGAGACGTTCATCGAACAGCGTGATGGGGACAGAGACAGCTTTTGTTAATTGAACTGCAAATTCACGAGAGGCTTTTGCACGCGGACCTTCGGAGCCATCCATATTCAAAGGCAAACCAATTACGATAAACCCCGCCTTTTCGGACCGTACAATTTCTGCGATTCTTGAAATCAGTCCCGGTCCGGCCTCCAGCACTACCAGCGGAAACGCCATCGACTGGCCGGCATCGCTGATAGCCAGTCCCACGCGTTTTTGGCCCAGATCAATGGCAAGGTAACGCACTACACTGCTCCTTAAAGTTAGAGATAGCGCTGGCCGCCGTGCTGCTGAATCTGGTCCAGTAACTCCTTGATGCGATAACTCTGGCTGGCCGGACAGATCAGCGTTGCGTCGGGACTATGAGCAATGACCATATTTTCCACGCCAATCAGGGCGATAAGGTGTCCGGTGTCCTCAGTTACAATAATGGAATGTTTACAGTCCAGCAGTTCGGCCTTTTCTGCGGCGACAATATTATTCGCCGCATCCGATTCGATAATATCCGCCAGTGCCGTAAAGGATCCCAAATCACGCCAGCAGCAATCCAGCGAAATTCCATACACCTCGGGTGTTTTTTCCATGACCGCATAGTCGATGCTGATTTTCGGCAGTTTGACAAACCATTCCCTGAGCGTATCCTCCTGATCCGCTCTGCCCCAGGCGAGCTGTATTTTTTGCAGGGGTTCAATACAGGCCGGCAGGAAGTGATGCAGTTTGTCAAGAATTGTTCTGGTCTTCCACACAAACATACCCGAATTCCAGCAGTACTGGCCGCTGTCAACATAATCTTTGGCGGTCTGTGCATCGGGTTTTTCCCTGAAGGCTTCAAGCCGCCGCACCGCATCCGCCGATTCACCGCAAGGCACTGCCTGTCCCAGCTTGATGTATCCATACTGCGTACTGGCAAACGTCGGCTTGACTCCAAATGTCAGCAGTGCCTCGGGATGTTCCTCAACAAAATCCAGCGCAATCTGCATGGCTCTCTGTAAAGGTTCATCCGGCTCAATCACCTGATCGGCTGTAACCACCGCCATCGTGGAATGGGGATCGTGTTTATGGAGAACTGTCGCGGCAAGCCCGATGGCCCCCGCTGTATCGCGGACCAGCGGCTCGGCAATCACATTTTCAGCGGGCAGTTCCAGCAGATTCTCGCGGACCATATCCACATAACCGACATTTGTAACCACCAGAATATTTCGAGGATCAAATAGTCCGCAAAGCCGGTCAAAACATCGCCGCAGCAGAGTCTGGCCGCTCAGCAGCCGTAGCATCTGTTTGGGACGATGTTCTCGACTGAGCGGCCACAGCCGCTTGCCGGAACCTCCTGCCATAATCACTGCATAATCCACGTCGTCTCCTTCGCGATTGCTTTGGGTTATCTCCGGATTTACGGTTAAACGAGATAGCCGCCGTCAATCTGCTGAACCGGTTTAATCTTCTCGGCCAAGTCTTCATAGCCTGGCTGGTCCATCAGGGCAAATGTTGCTTCTTTGCCCAATTCCACTGCGGGCTGATCATACGCATTGATATCAAACAGAAGACCCGCCAGGGAGGTTGTTGCTTCAAATAAATAGATAAACTGGCCAATCGTAAAGGCATTGACCTGATCAAAGAGTACCGTCATGCAGGGGCGTTTGTCATGCAGCAGAGCATATTCAGTTCCAAGTTTTTCGCTGTTCAGCAGCCGCGACATCTGCTTTCCGGCCAGATAGCTTAATTCCGGTGTGCTTTCAGGGGCCGGGCCGATAACAATGTCACGATCAAACTGCTTGACCTGCAGGAAGGTGAATATTTTGTCATTGGGCCCTTCACGGTACAACTGAACCTGACTGTGCTGGTCAGTCGTGCCCAGGGCATTTACCGGCGTGGGGCCGACATAGACATCCAACCCCTTGAGATTTTTGGTTTTGCCCAGACTTTCCGCCCAGAGCTGACGATACCAGTCGGACAAGTCCTTCAACCGCCAGGCATAGGGGAACATCACGGAAATCCGCTTGCCGGCATTGTAATAATGCCAGTTAATCGCTGCATTCAGCGCCGCCGGGTTGGCAAAGAAATCCGTCCGGCTGACTCGCTGATCCATATCCCGGGCGCCAGCCAGCAGATTTTCAATATCAATACCGCCCACGGCAGCACTCAGCAATCCGACCGGGCTGAGCACGCTCCAGCGTCCGCCGACACCATCCGGGACCTCCAGTGTCCTGAATCCTGCCTCATTGACAATCTTGCGGAGGGTACCTTCTTTGGGGTCTGTGGTTGCAATAATCTGCTTTTTATAGCCGCCCGGCCCGAGCTTTTTGAGCAGCATTTCGCGGATAATCAAGAATTGAGCTGCAGTTTCCGCCGTACGCCCGGATTTACTGATAACATTGAAAATGGTCTTATCCAGCTTGTCTCCAATCCAATCCAGAAAACTGGACAGTTGCATCGGATCCACATTGTCAAAAACAAACAGACGAGGGCCTTTGCGCTGGGCAGCGTCCAGATTATACAGATAGGGATTCAATGCCGTCTGCAGGGCGATATTTCCAAGAGCCGAACCCCCGATACCCAGAACGACAAAATTTTCACATTCATTCATAACCTGCGACGCAATCTCCCGGACCTGCTTAGGATACTGCTCATTATAAGGCAAATCCCGATAACGGACCTTGCTGGCCTTGCGCTGCTGATTAAGCTGCTCAATCAGCGGGGTAGTTTTCTGTGCCAGCTCCTGAAACTGCTGGGCGGTCAGGCCGTGTTCGGTTCCAATCACTTCGGCGGTTACATTTTTATAGTAAAAATGAATTCGTTCACTGGTCACAATTGATCTCCTTGTTCAAGACCTGAATATTCCTGATTTATTTCCCTGCTCGTGTCAGGTTGGCGTATTTTACCATCAACGATTTTGTTTTTCCAGACTGGAATTGCACAACAACGATACTATCCGGCCCCAGATCAAGAAATTCCTTGACCCGTCCCGTCCCAAAAGTGTTATGGATGACCACCTCGCCCACTTTAAACATCCCGGCTTTCGGGGTGGAAGAAGACGGGTTAATCATCGGTTCTTGTTCCTCGATGCCGTAAGAGTCTTCCTCGAATGACACTTTTTCGCCTCCAAATCCCACTTCATATAGAAATTGGGAAGGCGTTGAGCGAATAAACTGTCCCCTCAAAACTCGGTGCCTGGCGTAAGTGACGGTCAGGCTGTCCCTTGCTCGGGTGATGCCAACGAAAAATAATCGCCGTTCTTCCTCCAGATCATCCGGACTGTGGACACTGCGTTCATGCGGCAAAAGCCCTTCTTCGAGTCCGGCAATATAGACATGGTCAAATTCAAGCCCCTTGGCCGCGTGCATGGTCATCAGGGAGGTCCTGGATGTGCCGGCATCATAGGCATCCGTATCGCTGTATAAGGCAATGGATTGCAGATAATCCAATAACGACGGATTTTCCGCTTCACGGTCATATTCCGCAGCGGCATTGATCAATTCATTGATATTTTCAATCGCATCGGTATTGGCCTCGTTTTTGAGGGCGTCGGCATAACCGGTTTCAGCAAAGACACAGTCCATCTGCGGGGCAACTTCCCCGGAACTGTCCTGTTGAAATTTCTGGATCATTTTGGCAAATTCACGGATACGTGTTCGCGTCGAAGATGAAACCGAAGTCAAGTGGTCGGCATAATCCGCTGCAGCAAGCAGGCTCATGCCAGAGTCTTTGGCAAACTGCGTCAGCCTGTCGACAGAGGTCTTGCCGATACCGCGGCTATGGGTCGCAATCGCTCGCATAAATGCCAGGTCGTCAACCGGATTGGCAATCAGTTTTAAATAACTCAGAAAATCCTGAATTTCCTTGCGGGCATAGAACTCCACCCCGCGAACGACTTGATAGGGTATTCGGGCCCGGATAAATGCCTCCTCAATCGGACGACTCATGGAATTGACCCGGTAAAAGGCGGCAATCTGGCCCGGATCAACACCGGCTGCGATTTGCTTCTGGATGCGGTCTGTCAGCAGGCGCGCCTCGGCATTTTCATCGTCAGCCACCAGAAATTCAACATCCGACCCTTCCGGACGGGTGGCAATCAACTGTTTGACCTTCCGGCGGGTATTGGAGCCAATCAGCTTGTCTGCACAAGCCAGGATTTTTCCGCAGGAACGAAAATTCTCTTCCAGCTTGACCACGACGGATTTGGGCCAGTCTTTTTCAAACGCCAGAATATTGCCGATATCCGCCCCCCGCCAGCGGTAGATGGATTGATCCGGGTCGCCGGTGACGCAGATATTGCCATGGGTCTGAGCCAGCAACCGGGCGATCTGATACTGGGCATGGTTGGTATCCTGATATTCGTCAATCAGCAGATATTGGAATCGATTGCTCAATTCTGTGCGTACCTGGGCATTGTTGCGAAGCAGCAATGCTGTTTTAACCAGCAGATCATCAAAATCCAGGGCATTATTCCTGGCCAGAATCTGCTGATAGGAGGCATAGACTTTAGCAGCGGTTTTTCCGAAATGGTCAAAGGTGGCGGCCTTGAAGGAATCCGCATCTTCAAGATTGTTTTTGAGTCGAGAGACAAATTCCAGCATACGTGACGGCGAGAAACTGCCGCTGTCCACCTGGCAGGCGGCAACGGCTTCCTTCATGCAGCGAAGCTGATCGCCTGAATCATAGATAGTAAAGCTGGGCTTGATGCCAGCTTGCTCAGCATATTGTCGGAGCAGCCGGACGCACAGTGAATGAAAGGTGCTGATCCAGACCCCGCGGCAGCCACTGGCTTCCCCGCGGCTGCGCATCTCTTCTGCAGCTTTATTGGTAAACGTAATCGCGCAGATATGATAGGGCCGAACCCCCGATTCAATCAGGGCTGCTATCCGGCAGGTAATGACCCGAGTCTTGCCGCTGCCCGGCCCCGCCAAAACCAGCAAAGGACCTTCTTTATGCAATACAGCCTTTTTCTGTGAAGCTGTCAATTTTTCCAGTGGTACCGCTACAGACAAAATAAACCTCCATGTTTTATAATCGAATTAATTCATCATGATCACCCATGAACGAGGCATGATTATATATTAAATCATCTTAAAATGGAACATTTAATAAACATGTATTCCGGGATTGGTTAAGGCTGCTGCGGTGCCTGCTGACTTTCCTGTTCCCTTCGCTTCTGATCTTGTTTTTGCAGTTTTTCAAACAAGTCAGGACGTTCCACTTCCAGGCGGCCAAGCATGTTCAATCGCAGCTCTTCCGGATACATCGGATCATATAGAAAATCCATAAACGAGGTGTATCGCAGCATTTCAAATGTGGGAAGCCCCATGCGATAGGCCTCGTCGGCATGTTCCTTTTGATAGAATGTGTGCACTTCCTGGGCCATTTTTTCCAGACCAGCGGCTTCGTCGTCATTGTGCACGGCATAACGGAAATAGCTTTCTCTCAGCATTCCGGTAATGGATTCCACGGCATCACGAATACCGAGGCCTTGAAACTCCTCTTTCATACGCTTTTGCAGGAATTCAATCATCGGCAGCTTGAAATCTTCTTCTTCAACGCCTTCATCATTAATTTTATATCGGGTAATCATCGCGCGGTATATTTCGAGTGCCTGCCTGACATGTCCGGCCTGATAAAACGTCATCACGGCATTTTCAAGGAAATTTTTGTGGCCGCCCCGAACCGCTTTGGGATTGCCTTTTTCCAGTGCTTCATATTTTTTAATCACTTCGCGCCAGGTCTGATCACAGCTGGCGAACATCCGCATATCCGGACGAAGAAAAATATCGGTCTTGCCGTCTTTGCTGGTGTAAAGAATGATGTTGCCGGAACGATAAAGCATCTGCAGGCTATGAAAGATAATTCGGTCCGTATTTTTTTCATCCACACGATACTGCCCCTCGCGTCCTGCCAGATCCAGCCCTTTTGCCGACCAGTAAATTGCATGAACCGCAGGATGCTCCCAATTCAGCGGATCCCGCTGATTGGGATCCTCCAGACGAACCGGGCCATACATCTGATTCAGCTGCTGCATGTAGGACGGATCCATTTTCCAGACACGACGGATCTGATAGGCTCTGGCAAACACATCAAACTTATCCAGGCCGGGATTCTGCCGATACTGATCAATCACCGCAAAGGTCTCTTTGGGGAAACGATCGGGATTCTCGCGCAGCGACAGATAATTTTCAATAAATTGCTCATCGGAAAGAAATGTCTTATCGGCCTGTCGCAATGCATTCACAAAAGCCAGGACCTGCGGATCTTTTAGGATATCCTCAAAGGTTTGCGGTGTCGCAGCCATCTTTTCGAAGTATGCATTGGTCTTGTCGCCCAGCAGCGGCCGCATGGATAAAGCCAGTTCCCGCTTGTAATATGTATTGCAATCGTCGGCAATATCGCCAATTTTGTGGAGAAACATCCACGAAAGCTGACGGTACAGCATGATGCTGTGCGGATTGTATTCAATGCCTTTGTCCCGCAGCAGCTCGTAACCGTTGCGCACCCATCGCCATCGCTCCTGGCACTGCGTGTTGGGAATAGCCACAGAAATGTTATAAGCCATATTCCAGGCATGAAAATCCCATACGGCCGCAAATCGCGGCTGCAGCATCGATATCCACTCCGCAAGCTGCTTGGCATCAAAAAACTTGCCGTCCTGTTTTAATTTGTCCGCACGCATCCAGAGGATATCTACAATCAAACCGCGGAATGCACCCATGGCCACCGTGGCAAACGCCAGCGAGGGAGGTGCATCGCCAAGGTTGGTTGTCAGCATCAGCCCCATGTCTTTACGGCTTGCACGGATAGAATCCTGCTGCGATGAAGCCAGATACAGCATCGCTCCGCAAATCACCACGCCCAACAGGATTATTCCATAATCTTTCCAGCGCATGTCGTCATGTCCTCAAACCACACTCTTGGCCACTTCCCGGCGGTAAAAGATATAAATTCCAAACACAAACAAAATCAATCCTTTTAAACCAATCGTTATCGCCGCCGTCTTGAGCAAAAACAACCATTGAATGATCCGACCGGACACAATATACCCGGTAGGATTATAGATACCGTCAAACTGCGGCAGAAGCAGCAGGAACGGTTTTATTGTGTACGTATAAAGAATACCAATTCCGGCCCCCAGCCCATCAATGGATTCCATGATAAAGCCGTTAACAATTCCGGCTGAAAAAATCACCAGGCACCCCAGAACCGCCACAGGGAACGAAAGCCATGTGGTCAGTGTAATTCCAAGTGCCGCTAAAAAAAACAGTCGAATCGCTATCAGCAGCGTCGCTCGCCAGAAATTACCGGAAAATGTTCCGACTTTATACAAAACTTCCAAATCCTGAACAATAACCGTCATCGTATTAAGATTTGGATTATTCATAAAACCCACTTCAAGAGTACCGTCTTGATTCACTGCATTAACCGGTATTGCAAATTCCTGCACCGCACGTGTCGCAGAATCTTTCTGAAGATTATATATTGGAGTGGTCAGTGCGTCTGCACCCTGTTCATATGCCGTCAGATCTCCCGCCGCCCATAATCCATACACGGTAACATCCGAAACGGCATTGGAAGTATCCAGTTTGTAGCGAATGAAAATCATCGTATTGGGATCGCTGGACGGATATACATTTTTGAAGGTCCATTTCCGAACCCGACCAACCTCAACACTTTGCTCTCCCAGGCGTTCCTCACGCATCAGCTCTGTCAGGACTTCGACTTGTGTCATCGTTTCGGGAAGACGACGTTCTTCTTTCAGTTTTTCGTATCGCTGCTTGACACGTTCCTGCAGCACCTCCTCATCCGTTGAGACCTTCAGCCCCATTCGTGCCGTAAAAAACTCGTCATCGGCCTTTATTACTTCATCCGGACCTGCTGCAACAAAGCGCGGCATAAAGAGGGTCAGACCAAAAATCAGCCCGCTGAACAACCCCAGCAGCACCACATCCACGATAACAATACCCAAAAATTTTCCAGCCAGAATCTGCCAGCGCCGCACCGGCTTGGTCACCACCAGAAAAATCTGACGCCGCTTTATCTCGTCGCTGAGAGTAAAAGTCGAAATCGCTATCGTCAGAATGCACAGCAGAATGCCAACAAGGCTCAAACCATAACTGGAAAACGTCTGTAATTTGCCCAGCAGTGTTCCATCGCCAATCATAATCATGCTCATCATCGGCAGCAGAATCAGCAGCAGCACAATAACGACTCCTGCGATTTTCATCCGCAGAGCCTGTGCAATGGTATTTCGTGCGATAGCCCAGATACTATTCATAGTCCCTCACGCCTGTCATTTGGGATTATCAATCGGTGTTGTTGAACCATCGATGGGTTTATTCCGGTCCATTAACTGATTCAGCAGGTCCTCTTTGACGGCCTCTGCAGATTCAGCAGGCTCTGTCGGTCGAGCTGTTTCAGGCCGACCCGATGCGGTGGGTTTTGCCGCCATCAACTGGCTGAGCAATTCACGATTTTGCACGGGTTCCTCTTTTTCCGGTTTGACCGCTACGGTTTCCTGTTCGTCGGTCTTGACAGGCTCTGCCGCCCTGGAGGTCACCAGTTTATCCAGGATGCCCGGCTGGCGTACAATCTCTTTTTCCGCAAGGAAGCCGCTGATGCCAGAGCCCATTCCGGCTCCGCTGGTCGTCTGCATTTCCTGCTGGGCCCTGTTGACTGTCCGAACAAAAAACGATTCAAGCTTATCCATCGGGTGAACGATATCACATTCACATTGTTCCTGTTCCAGGATCGAGCGAACTTGACTTAATACTGCATCGCTGACACGCGAGGTTTGGATATAGGTCTTGCCCGTCTGTTCCAGCAATTCCTTAACCGAGCCTTCCACCTGCATCCTGCCGCCGTACATAATTCCGATCCGGTCGCAGATATCTTCCACATCGGCCAGCAGATGGCTGCATAACAAAATTGTTTTCCCGCGATTGCCCAGCTCTACCAGCAAGTCCTTCATCTGGCGGGTCCCCATCGGGTCCATGCCCGAAGTCGGCTCATCCAGAATCAGTAAATCCGGATCGTTAATCAGGGCCTGAGCAAGCCCGATACGCCGGGCCATGCCTTTGGAAAAAGTCCCCACCTGCCGGTTGCCCGCACCGGCCAGCCCCACCATCTCCAGCAGCGTATCAATACGAGCCTTGCGAACCGAATTGGGCAGGCCAAAGAGCCGACCATAAAAATCCAGTGTTTCATACGCTGTCAGATAGCGGTATAAATAGGATTCTTCCGGAAGATATCCGATCCGGCTTGACACCGCCGCCTGGTCCGAACTTCCGCCCAGCACAATCGACGCCCCGCGGGTCGGATGCAGCAGGTTCAAAAGCATTTTGATGGTTGTCGTCTTGCCGGAACCATTGGGTCCCAGGAAACCGTAAATTTCGTTGGAATGGATTTTCAGATTCAGATTATCCACGGCAACCACGCGGGGCCTGCCCCACCAGTCCGGGAAAATCTTGGTCAATGAAATCGTCTCAATTGCAAATTGGCTCTGTGCCACTGCAGACCTCGCTACAAGAATTAATGGTTATGACCGGGCTGAATATGCGGATCCAGATGCTCGCCGAACCGTACCAGTCGTGCACTGTTGAAGACCACCAAAACGGAACCGCCGAAATGAAGGAATGCCGCCACAATCGGGGGCAGCCATCCAACCGCCGACGCGGCAATGCCCAGCACGATAAACAAAATACCAAAAAACAGGTTCTGGTTGATTACGCCACGGGTTTTTCGCGAAAGCTGAACCAGAAACGGCAGTCGGCGCAGGTCATTGCTCATCAGGGCAATGGATGCCGAATTGATCGCCACATCGCTGCCTGCCGCACCCATCGCGATACCCAGATCGCCTGCCGCCAGTGCCGGGGCATCATTAATGCCGTCACCCACCACCGCCACGATATGTCCATCCTTTTTGATACGTTCCACCACTGCCAGTTTATCCTGAGGCAGGCACTGAGCCTTGTAATCCGTGCAGCCCAGTTCCGCCGACACGCGATTGGCAACCTCATTACGGTCGCCGGTCAGCATCGTCACTCGCCGGACATCATTATCAAACAATTCCTTGACTGCCACCTGGGCCTCCGGACGCGCCTTATCCTGCAGACCGATCCAGCCGATGCAGTGATTATTTCTGGACACATATAATGTGCTGAAGCCCTGTTCCTCATGCATGGACGGATCGGGTACACCGCTGACGTCGATTTGATTTTCCTTGAGGAAGCTTTCGCGTCCGACCATCACCCGGATACTGCCGATGGTTGCCGTTACACCCTTGCCCGGCGTTTCTTTGAATTCTGCCGCTCGCTCGAATGATACATTCGCCTCTTTGGCCAGGTTGATAACCGCCCTTGCTGCGGGGTGCTTGCTCATCTGTTCCGCCGAAGCCGCCAGCGCCAGCAGTTCCGCCGGCTCAATCCCGCTGGCCGGTTCCAGCTTGGTGACATACAGTTGGCCGGTTGTCAGGGTACCCGTCTTGTCAAAGACCACTGCTGTAATTTTGCCGGCGATTTCCAGCAGCGATACATTCTTGACCAGGATCCCAAGTCGAGCCGCCGCCGACAGGGCCGCCACCATCGCAGTCGGGGTCGCCAGAATCAGCGGACACGGGCAGGAAATCACCAGTGCTGAAATCGAGCGGTTCAGGTCCTTGGTAAAGAAATAGATAATTGCACTGATCATCAGGATCGTCGGAATATACCACATAACGTACTGGTCGATCATTCGCATGATTGGAAGCTGCGTCTTTTCCGCTGCCATGATCAGCTGCTGCACCTTACCCAGTGTCGTATCCTGACCAGCCTTGTTGACCACAATATCCAGCACACCTGTAATATTGGATGTCCCTGCGAACACCTGCATCCCCGCCACTTTATCCACCGGCAGCGATTCACCGGTAATCGTCGCTTCATTGATTGAACTCAACCCTTCACGAATCTGTCCGTCGGCCGGGATGTTGTCGCCGGGCCGGACCCGCACCACATTACCAGGCTGAAGCGTCGCAACATTCACTTCGCTTTCCATGCCGTTATCATTGATTAATGTCGCGGTGGTCGGCGTCAGCCGTATCAGGGATTCGATGGATGCCCGTGCCCCCAGAGCAGTGCGGGTTTCCATCAGTTCGGCCAGCAGCATGATAAAGCCCACCACGCCCGCCGTCACGTAGTCGCCGGTGGCAAAGGCAGCAATCACGGCCAGGGCAACCAGTTCATCCATATGCATGTGGCCATGCATGACGCCCTGCAGGGCATGCAGAATAATCGGCAGTCCCAGCAGCAGCGCCCCCACCATGGCCACAATCTGGCTGACATTGCCGTCCAGACCAAACATACTTGGCATCCAGTTGGCCAGCTGAGCATTCAGCAGCAGCACCCCGCCGGCCAGGGTCCCAAACAGGGCAAAACTGACCCGGATTTGTTTGCTGTGGGTGTGTCCGCCTTCCAGTTCCGTCTCTTTTACACCAATATGCGTATGAACCATAACACTCTGTCTCTCTGAATTATGCTTTTAATTCGCTTCACTTCCCTGACAGGAAGCCAGCTTCCTAAGTTGTGCACTACCTGGTTGCTTCCTGAGTTTTTTTCTGGCTTTTGGCATCGCGATTCATTTGAATTCGCAATTCCTTGGGATTTTCGCCGCCGGGCTGAATAAACATCTTTTCATCGGCCTTAGCCATGATCTGTTCAATGGCATCCTGATAAATCCGCTGCAGCACCAGTTCAGGACGTTTGTCGTATTCCGGCAGCAGTTTCTGCAGATATTCGGCGTTGGCACGAGCCTCTGCGACAGTCGTGGTTTTGTAGCCGCGGGACTCAGAAATCAGACTTTGAACCTGACCTTTCATCTGGGCAACCAGTTCTTCCTTCTGAACCTGTGTCAAACCGGGCTGTTTAAGCTTTTCCAGCAGGACTTCGGCTTCGGGACCCGCTGTATCAGTCAGTAGTTTTTCGCGATACGCATAGGCATCTGTCACAGCCGTCTTGCTCTGCTGTCCGGCCTGAATCGACGCCTGAAATGCATCATCCACCTGCCGCGGCCAGACGATTCGTTCGGCAATGACATCATTTATCAACAACCCGCTGTTTATTGCATCCAGTTTGCGCTGCAGGATGCTCTGGACACTGTCCGAGATGTCGCGCTTACTGGTCACGGCATCGTCAATGCTGTATTTGACCATGGTCTCGACCACGGCTGACGATGCGTAGCTTTCCAGCATCGGATCGATGGATTCAGATGCCGCATCCAGAAAATCCTCACCGGGACGAGGCTGGCGATAATACATGTTCTCAAAAAACAGCTCCGGCCGGTCAATCTGATAGGTAATTGTCCAGCGGGAATGAACAATATTGTAATCATCCCCCTCCAGCCCCAGAATGCTGTCATTGCGGGTCAGACAGTATCCATCTTTGACGGGGTCCAGATAGGTTGGCGGAAAAGGATTTTTCTGCCCCAGTTTCTCCTGGGCCGTTTCAAAATACCAGAACGAATCCACATTCAATGTCTGCACCTTGGTTACCGGGATGCGAATGATTTCACTGATGGGTTCGGGCAGCGTAAAATGAAGTCCCGGCTTGAGGACCCGGGCATCCCCCAGCCCCTGCACCTTGCCGAACAGCAGCACCAGGGCCTGTTCATCCTCACGGACCTTGAAAATCCCGCTGGCCAGAAACAAAACCACCAGGACAATCATAATGACCTTCAGGATGGCAAAACTGGTCCTTAACGCACTGGTCAGCGATTTGCCCGCGGCATCCTGCGGTTCAAACGCTGCCCCCTGCGGTTTACACCCACAGCCTGATTGATGGTGATGGTCGTGATTATGCGACATGCGTAGTCCTTCACAAACAAGATAGTGTGTTCTGAATTCATTTCAACGGTTTACTGCTTGGGTTCTGTTTTCTTCATCGGAGGAATGCCCTTGAGCAGCTGCATCGGCTCCGTATCGGTCCCCAGAACAATCGTGGAGCGTTCTTTGAGGATCGTCCGCAGGGCTTCCAGGTCACGCAGGAACATCGCCAGCTCCGGATCCGCCTCCAGCATCTTGTAATAGGCTGCGGCTTCGGCGTCGCCGGCCCCGCGAATCGCCTTAGCCTGGGCTTCGGCAACAGCCAGCAGTTCTTTCTGCTTGGCCAGAGCGTCGCTGCGTATCTTTTCAGCCTCCGCAGTGCCTGCCGCCAGAATATTATCTGTCTTGCGTTTGCGATCGGCTTTCATGCGTTCGAACACTTTTTCTGATGTCTTCTCACTGATTTCCAGCCGCTTGATACCCACGGACGAAACCTCAATCCCATAGCTGCTCTTTGCACGCGGGGCGATTTCCTCTAAAATCTCTTTCTCAATGGATTCAAAGCGTATTTTGGCCGGATCCGTGTTTACGAAATCACTGAAGTAGTGACGCCCGATAACGGAATTGCGTGCGTTTCGCAAAAGGTCTTCCAGCCCGTCCTGGGCTCCTTTGGTATCACGCACCGATACAAGATATTTATGAGGCTCAGCGATCCGCCAGACAATAAAACTATTGACAATAATCGGCTCACCGCCGGCAGTGGTGGTTTCTTCCATTTTGATATCGAGCAATTGCAGCCGGGAATCAAACTTGTGCACATTTTCAATTCCCACGGGCCAGCGGAACTGGAATCCCGGCTTGGTAATGGTTCGCACCGGGTCGCCGAATCGTGTCACCAGGGCGGTTTCCGTCTGCCGAACCTGAAAGCTGCACATCGCCAGAGCCAGCGACGCTACCACCACGATAATACCGATAATACCCCAAATATTTTTCATGTCTTTATCCTGCTATTGATTAGTGTTATTCACTAGTTAAATGATCCTTAGTTGCTTGTATCCTGAATCACAGACTGAACATCCATATCATACAGCGACGGCGTCAGTTTTTCCTGCAGATCAACAATATAAACCTGGGTGTCTTTGGTATCGGCCACAACCACATACTTGCGAATTTTTTCCAGGGTCTCCTCAAGCATCTTCAGCCGTAGAATCCGTTTATACAGTTGAGGATTGGCCTGATACGCCTTGAGCTGACCGACAAATCGCTGGCCGGTCGCTTCGGCCAGAGTCGCCTTTTCGAAGGCATCGGCTTCGGCCTGTCGTATCGCTTTGAACACCTGTCCGCGTGCCTGCTCCAGGGACGTGGTCAACTGCTTTCGCATCTGTTCGTTCTGTTCAGACGAAAGAGTATCTTTCACTTCAGAATATTTCCCTATCAGCGAATATAAGGCGTTAACCTCTTCCACTGAACCCGCCAGTTCCGTCAGCATCTTGATGCGATCGGCCATTGCATTCAAAACAGATGCCTGTCGCGTCTGAATTGCAGCAACAACATTCTGGTAGTCCTCGGCCACCTTCGGCGGCGGATGAATTCCCTGCAGACCGCAAAGCACGATTTCAACCCCCAGCCTGGCGTCGTCGGCAGCCTTTTGAATCCGCTCTTCCAGTACACGCGATGCTTCCAGACGCCCCTGACCCAGAAGACTTGACTCGATGGCCATTCCCTCTGTTTCTATCACAGCACTGGCTCCGAACCGGGCCAGTTCCCGATAACTGATGGCCTCAAGGACCTTGGCGGTATCAGTATGATTGTATAAATAATCAGAGACATTCTTGATGCGAAACAGGATCGGAACATTGGCACGTACCAGACTGACCGGAGGAACACCCTCGGATTCCGGACCGCTGATTACCTCTGGCGATGCAACCAGCAAATCAAATTCCTGTTTGTAATGCTCCTTGCCCCACAGCAGGTCCTGGGGCTCGCCGCCTTCATCAATAAAACCAACATCAAGCTTCTGGATTAAATCCGTTGGATACATATAAACGATGTCAAATGGCCACGGCCACTTCAATGTCAGCCCCGGCCCAGCCTGCCGGCCTCCCAGCGCAGGATCCGGAGACCCAAAATGCTCAATCACCCCCATTTGCCCCGGTCCGATAATCACCAGGCAGGTCATCAGATACATAGCCAGTGCGGCAAACAGAATCAGCGGCAGAATTGCTCGCTCCAGCAGCTTATAAAACCAGGTCTGCGAAACCTGGAATCCAAACTGATAATCAATCGCATTGGCCACGGAATGAAACAGACCGCCCGGCTCATTCACCAGCCCCAGAAGCCGGCTGTCAAACGCCGCCTGAGCATACTGCCCCCCCACACGCGGTCGATAAATATCCAAAATCGTATTGAGAAGAATCTCTGCCCCCAGAATAATCATGACCCAGGGAATCGCATATTCCAGAATAGTCAGCCCCATGGTGTATTTATACTGTGCACCAATCAGCGCCGCGGTAGTCAGCGCCCCCAGCGCCGCCGTCAGCAATAGATAACTGCCCCCCGCCCGCAGCGGCCGCCATATCATTTCACTGCTCATCCCGGTGGAGTAGCGACTGACCAGAAAACTCACAAAAGCCACGATCACAATCAAAATAGCAGCGAGGAAGGGATTAGCCAGTTTGGGCGAGGCAACAATATCGGTCGCCTTGCGGTACAGCAGGAAACCAACCGTAATTTGCATGGCCGCAATCAACGCCCCGGAAATCGGCAGGATCCATTTCTCAAAGAAAGCCAGGCGTTTTTGTGCCTGTTCAAACAGGGCTGTCCGATCCGCCCCCCCGGAAAAAATGGTATCCTGCTGGATGGCTTTCGACATCCGCGACATATCCAGCTTTTCCTGCTCGGCCAGCGACCGCTGGTAAAACTGGATCACCAAAACCAGCCACACCAGAGCCCCGGCAAGGATCTGCCAGCTCAAAAACGACAGCGCCCGCGAAGACCAGTACGCCCCAAGCCAAAATGTCACCAAGAAAAAAACAACCGACAAACATAAGCCCAGCAATGCGGTATTCTGGGCCTTCTTCGAAGAGATATTCATGCGTCTTGTTCCTGTCTTTTCTGGAAATTCGAAGAACTTTCTATTGCTAAAAGTGTAAATCTATAATAATTTCATTACGTAAAAGCAATCCTGACCCGACGATTCGGGAGAATATAACAGGATTCTGACGATAGGTTAAGTATTTTTTTCCGAAAATTATGTTCACAGCATTATATAGTATTGCCAAAAACACTTTCGTTGAAACCCTGCGACAACCAATCTTTGCAGTTATTATCGTCATTGCCATTCTGCTATTCATCCTGGCTCCCTCACTCAGCATGTATACGCTGGATGAGGACGTTAAGCTGCTCCGGGAATTGGGGTTATCTACGTTGTTTCTGGCAGGTTTGTTCATTGCTGTTTTTAGTGCAACCGGTGCTATTACTGAAGAAATTGAGTCCAAGACCATTACCACCGTACTGTCCAAGCCCGTTGCCCG
Source organism: Sedimentisphaerales bacterium (assembly GCA_016935635.1). Taxonomy (GTDB): domain Bacteria; phylum Planctomycetota; class Phycisphaerae; order Sedimentisphaerales; family Anaerohalosphaeraceae; genus Anaeroglomus. The sequence goes on along the minus strand of JAFGQP010000062.1, from coordinate 3,342 downwards.
GCCCGTTTTTGTTATTGGCAAGTTCCTGGGGATTTCCTCGGCCGTCTGTCTTGCCCATTTTATCGGCACAGCCGCCTATATGATGGCCGCTCGTCACGGGGTTATGTCCACAGCCAGCGACACACTGGATATGCCAGTCATTGTCGCCGCCATCGCCATTATCCTAGGCAGTCTTCTGGTGAGCGCGATAGTCAATTATTCGTATGACTGGAGCTTTTCGGCATCGGCCATCGTAACCGGAGCTATTTTATCCGCTATTGCCCTTTCTCTGCTGACATTTGTGAATAAAGAATGGAAAATTGGTGCCGGTGAAGGACAATTTAGTCGATTTGATATCTATGCAAGCCTGCTGCTGCTGTTTGGGACCCTGATTCTGGTGGCTTTGGCAGTTCTGTTTTCTTCGCGATGCAATATGGTATTGACATTAGTCTTTTGTATATCGGTCTTTATGTTAGGTTTGATCAGTGACTGGGTGGCCAGCCAGTACGCCGGCCAATACCTCTGGGCTAAAATTTATACTGCCCTGCTGCCCAACATGCAAATATTCTGGATCAGTGATGCCATTTACGAAAAAGGCACTGTTCCATTCTCCTATCTGATCAAGGGATTATCTTACTCGGTCTGTTATACTGTGGGGATTCTGGCTTTATCAATCGCTTGTTTCCAGCGCCGGCAGGTTGGATAAGCCCCTTCAAGGGTCTATAATTCCATCATCAGGGCTATTTCGTCGCAATGATCCTGCTTGGGGCAAAGAGCACAGTCGCTCCAGACTTTCATTGGGAAAGCATTCTTTTCCGTTCGGACAAATCCTGCCTTTTCAAAGAACTCCGGCACCAGCGTCAGGGTAAAGACCTTCTTAAGACCCAGCTTACGTGCTTCATCAATACAGGCGTGGACGAGGGCTTTGCCTGTTCCATGACCGAAATGATGCTGATCGACCGCCAGCGACTTTACCTCCGCCAAATCCGACCAGATCACCTTCAGGGCGCAGCAGCCAATGACCTTGCCGTCCTGCTCTGCTACCTTGAAAATTTGCAGGTTTTCATAAATATCCGCCATAGATCGGAATAGCATGCGATCCAGTTCCGCATAGCAGCTGATCAGACCATGAATGGCCGGTACATCTTTTACTGTGGCGCCTCGTATTGTCATCCTGCTCAAATCCGTACTTGTAATATCCATATATAGCGTTTTGGACGACATCTTACGCAAGAATTACAACCAAGTCAATACGAATAATCGATGTAAACGGGCCCCGCTGGCAGCGTCAAACACGAAGGCCTGGGATGCTTGTATTGCGACTTACATTATCCACAATAAGAACCTTTTGTGTTGAATTGATCCTGCCTCGCCTCGTTTTCCGGCCAGCCTGCCTTGTGCAGGCTTCCAAGCCTCCGTTTGTATCACGGCTCACAACTGGAAGGGATTATACAGACCTAACAAATACCATACATGCAAAAAATGGATATTTTTTGAAAATATTTTCCCCCATGCGGTCACCTATTCATATCTCAACAAATATGCAATCCAAATTTTTGTGATGTTACCGGCACAGCCATGATCAAGCTCCGCTTGGCCATGCCATCCGCCTGTCGCCCCGCCGGGGCTTGGATAAATGAGAAACCTTCTTCCGGTGGCTTACGCCGCCGGCTATGAAACTTACAACCCCTATCGGGGTTTGGCTATAACAGGGATGCTTTAAAATAAGCACAAACAATATTTATTGTCCTTTTAATTGGGAACTGGCCCCCAGCGTCTCCAGTTTTATTAGCGTGAATACTTAATTTCCCAATCATTATCTTCAGTATAAATGAATTCGATTTTTCCCCCTTTCACAATAGCAGGTATCCCTAAGTCGTTTCGCTTAAATTCCTTTTTATATTTAGTTTGTTCACTACCAATCGTCCACCCTATTATGATATTATCACTTAAATGAACGGGATCTCCAAAATGCAATCCAGCTTTACTCCCAGCCCCATCAGTGTTTGGTGCCATATTGCCAGGAGATATATCAGGGCTTACCCCAGACACATCAACACGCAATCTATTATTGCTAATGTTGGTATACTCAATATCAGTCCAATTCCAATTATTGCAGCCACTTAGAGTTATGATGCTTACCAACAAACACTTAAAAATCAACCCCTGCTGTAATTGCTTCTTGTTTAATCCATTCATGCGCGTCATTATTATTCCTTTTTTGGATTCTCCAATGTCACCCTGTTTCGTCCCAGTTCCGCCATGCTGATAAAATATTTCTCATTTTCGCCGAATTGTGTTGCTGGGAAGATAAGTTGTTTTTCTGTTTTTACTGCATAAGCATAATGTTCTACATTAAAATCAGGCACAGTCAACATTTATTGTCTTTTTGATTGTTCCGGGTTTCTCCGATTTAATGCTTTTCTTTATCTGAGTCTTTCAGAGACAATTCTTTTTTGATTTCTAAATAGTCTTTATTACAATTTTTAATAAATCGTACATCTGACGAATATTTCTTTAAGATTACCAAAGTTTCATTCAGTACAGCTACACTGGATGAATCCAAATTCTTGATTTCTTTTAACGTAAGTATTATCCTGTTCATATCAAATAGAAAATCGGTTATCTCTCCTTCGTCGGCAGCTATGTATTTCTGGAAATATTTTTTTTGTATTTCATTCAGAGGAGTTAATTTATTTGCGACATAATGCTGATAATTGCTATACCCATAGTCATAACAATGAACAGAGAACGCCAGCGATAATGCAATATAGAAATCCTGCTTATCAGAGTAGATCTGTATTAGTCCTTCTAATTCATCCAACTCACGCTCTTTTGATTCATAACTTCTAAAATGTGAAATATTATTATTCATAGTTTTATTTTCCCCTGGTTTATCAGCTCACCAGCCTCAATCCTTCACCATAGAATATTTTTATGCAACAAACCGTACAGGATTATACATCAATTTGGCATGATGGGGAAAGCGGAATTTGCGGATTTTTGTCTGGAAATGAGGGCGGATTGGGGGAATGCGGGGCGGGTCAGTTGCCCAGGAGTTTTATGAGCCAGTCATAGGATGGAATTTTTCGGATGGCCGGATCGATTTTTAGCGCGGTCTGCATTTCTTTCCGGGCGTTCGGGAAGTCGTTGCGGGTATAGAATACATAGGCCAGCATGGCATGTGCGGGTGCGGTCTGTTGTTCGGGAAACAGGGCGATGGCCTTGTTGAGCGTCTCCATGGCCTTGTCGGGATGTCCCGATTTGTCATAGGCGTCGGCCAGGCTCAGATGCGGCCCGATCATGCTTGCAGGCTCCAGCGACAGCGCCTTTAACAGATGAGCGATGGCCTGGTCGTACTGG
>JAFGQP010000328.1 GCA_016935635.1 Sedimentisphaerales bacterium | reverse complement strand
TGGTCGGCGATGGAAATATCGAATTTTTCAGGGGTTATGAGCAATTCAACCGTGACATTCTTGGATGGATCGGACTGGTTGCCGTGCCGGACGGCATTCATGAAAGCCTCTTCGAGGGCCAGATGGATCGCAAACAGGTCCTGCTCCCCAAAACCGCGTTCCTTGGCCGTATCGAGAATCTCCCTGCAAAGCTGGCCGACCGCAGCGGCCGTGCTGGGGATGACACATGATTTTGTATAGACAGTCTCTGACTGCATCCTTTGACGACACCTTTCATCGGATGGCAACCTCGATACGCTGGACTGTCCGGAACCTGTCCGGATGACCCCGTTGCGGCCTTTGCCGGTTTAGCCGGATATACCCAATCCGACGGGCAAAACCGCAGTGGATGGGGTGTTTTTTAAAAACCTTCCAGCGCCTGTTGCCTGTCCTGATAGAGTTCGAATACCTTATCGAGCCGGGTAATCTTGAATATCTCAAGAATCTTCGGATCGATACAACAGAGCCTAAGCCGGCCCTCCGACTGCAAGACTTTTCGGTTAATTCGGATTAACAAGCCCAGCACCGAGCTGGTCAGGAACTGCACATTTGAAAAATCTATCAGCAAACGGATACCGCTGGTCTGTTCAATAAGGGGCATAAATGTCTTTTCCAGCGCCTGAATCTGGTCTTCATCCAGAATTTTCGCATCTGTCGGGACCGCCACGGCGACGCTGTCGATATATTCAATGCTCAGATTTGGATTCGATTGATCCATTATGAGTCTCCTCGTCAAAATTATCCGGAAATCGTAAATTAATCCCCTTAAACTGTCAAGCTTTAAAGCCATAAAAAAGAAAACCTGATTTATCCAGTTGGAAATAGGGGTATTATAGAGTTACATAGTCCAATAAAAGAAAATTTTATTTTTCGACAAAATTTCTCTTGCTACTCTAGAACTTTTTATTGATAATTACACTATACAGAGGCAGGTATATTAGAAATAGGTGATTAGTCAACTCACATATAAAGACTTGCTGTCGTCCGATAATAAATCGGTAAACAAGAAACTTAACATAACTAATATTCAGGAGGCCTGAATATGAAAATCAGCAGATCAACGGGGTATGCTCTTGTAGCAGTCGGTTACATCGCCATGAACTATAAAGAAGGCGCAGTCCTGGCGGCTCGGATATCCAAAGAATACAATATTCCGCTGGAATATCTCTTGAAGATTCTTCAGCAGTTGGTACGCGCCAACGTGCTCCGCAGCAAACGCGGACCTCGCGGCGGCTTTTTCCTGGCTCGCCCGGCCGAAAGTATTACCCTGCTGGAAATCATCGAAGCCGTGGACGGCCCGCTTCACAGCCATCTGCACCTGGCCGAGCAGACCAACAATGCTCCGTTCAGCCAGAAGATGGAAGAAGTCTGCCGTAAGGCGACTGATGAAGTCCGTGTCATTTACGAAAAAGCCCGCCTGAGCAGAATGCTGGGTTGGGAATCCTAAATTCCGGAGCCGCTGGTTTCGTGGAATTGAAGGCTTTTCAGCAGCTTATTCAGGATAAGTATGGGCGTCGGGACCGTGAGCGCGGGACGCCGGCGACCTTTATGTGGTTTGTCGAGGAAGTCGGCGAACTGGCGACGGCGTTGGCCGGTGATGACCAGAAGAATAAGGAAGAAGAGTTTGCCGATGTCCTGGCGTGGCTGTGTACGCTGGCTAACATCAACGGCGTTGACCTCGATAAGGCCGTGACGGACAAGTACATCACAAAGCCGATTGACGGATTCAAATAATCAATACCCAACAGGCGGGCCTAAAAAACCCGCCTGTTTTATTTTGCGCATCATGCAGGGCGGAAAAAAGTTTGAGTTCACAGTTCGCAGTTGGCTTGGATGAGAAGGTGATTTAAGAAGATACAAGAATGGGCACATAACGAAGATTATGGTACGGTTTTGTTTTAAGATATTCCTGTTTGCATGGGTACTTTCAACACCGGTTATTAGTATTGAAATGTTGTTGGTCTCTGGTTTCCCTGAGGGAATCATAGCGGGTTTGACTGGAGGGGCTGTTTTTGCCTGTTATTTTTCAATAGCCCTTGGATCATCACATATGTTTTATTTGAAAATAATGCGTCGCCATGCAGGCAATGTCTATTCCGTTTGCCAATCTCAGAAAATAATGATCCATGGTTCTTATGGTGCGGTGTTTGACAGGTGTCTTGAGGCCATCAAACAAATCAACAAAGGGCAGATTCTGACGGAAGATCGTGTGCTTGGCAGAATTCATGGGAAAACTGGATGGACCTGGAGAAGTTTTGGGGAAAACATAGAATTCAAACTTATAAAAACAAATGAAGAGGATATCGAAACTATATATACAAGCGCCCCGATAATGGGCTGGACGCTCGCCGATTATGGAAAAAATTATGACAATATTGATATTATCAGCAAATATCTCACGGGAGAAGCGTGATCAATAAAAGAGTAAATGATAGAATTTATTCCAAGCCGCCGACAAGGCTGTGTAAAGGATATCATAAATGAAATTAAAGTTATCATATCTATCCATGGTTCTAATCCTTATTGCAGGCGGATGCTCTTCGATGCAGCCCAAAAGATATCAAAGCAAAAAGCAGTTTCTGGATTACCTGATGGCTGGTTATGATAAAACGGTGCCGAATGTGTATTGGGATGACTGGCGAGCAAAACAATCACGGCTCAAGGACTTGCTGCGAGGTTTGGGGTATGAAGACTATACCTACTCCTGTCAATCGGTCAACAAGGGGGAGTGTTTAATGTTTATGAAATTCAATTTCAGTTCTGACCCCAACCAGGCTGGAGTTCTAGTATTGACTAATGACGGCCCTCCCAGACAGATAAGATATCCGGAACCCATACCATTCCGGCCCAACCGAATTGTCATCAATGAGAAAAAGGACGGAAAAAGGCGTTATGTCTTTCCTAATGGATATAATGTTGATCCTAATGATGCAAATGCAGTATGGGATGAACAACAAAGATATTTCTGTTATGGTGAAGAAAAAAGTGGCTATGACACAAGACAAAATAAGAAGGATAAACCTACAATTATTATACCTGTCGAAGAACCGGAAAACGCCGTGTTGAGTCAATTAAAAAGGTGTCCGGATAAGATCATTGCGACCCGGGACAAGCTTTATCTTGTTGCTGTGACTTATGGAAGCCATAAAACACTGCCGGATCTTCATTTTGAGGTATTTCAGATCATTGAAGACGCATTGGTTTATGAGAAGGATTTTTATCTGAACATCCCCTGGCGGTTTGCGAAAGGCGGTTACTGGTTTGGCGATTTTGATTATCAAACCAATTCGCTTATCATTTTTGCTATGAGGGATTGGCCGTATCCTTCGGTTCGATATGTCTATGATATCGATGACGATAGACTGAAAAAAATAACACAGGCAGGAGAGCCGAGATTTATTCGTCCGGACATTCTGGAAAACGCTATTCAATTTATTAGCCTCGATAATTTTCGCTCAGCTCGTTAGAGCGAATTATGTTATGGTGCAGATTTAAGTGGCAATGCTTTTATATGGATCGAAATAGGATTGGCTCAATCTGAGACATAAAGATTATATTGCCCCTATAGGGCGCTGGATATGCAGATGGCCGGAGACCCAGGGCGCGGCCCTGGGCTGGCTTAAGCTGGCCGTTCAGGCTGGAATAATGAAAGAAATTCTAAATCATAAGCGTGAACTTCCAAACAAAATCTAAGGCCTAAAAAATCTGAAACGAATAGATTCCCGCCCCATGTATTCGCGGGAATGACAAATAACGGCACAGGGGCCATCCCTCTTACGATTGCGCGAACCAGGATTTTGTGTTCCGGCAGATTTTGACGAGCATGAGCATGACGGGGACTTCGATGAGGACGCCGACGACGGTGGCCAGCGCTGCGCCGGAGGACAGACCAAACAGCATAACGGCCGTTGCGATGGCGACTTCGAAGTGATTGGATGCCCCGATCATGGCCGAGGGGGCCGCATCTTCATACGGCAATTTCAACACCTTCGACAGCCAGTAGCCCAGCCCAAAGATCAGGCAGGTCTGGATGAACAGGGGGATGGCGATCCACAGAATCGTCAGCGGATTGCTCAGGATGACTTCGCCTTTGAAGGAAAACAGCAGCACCAGCGTGATCAGCAGTGCGACGATGGTGATGGGCGTCAGGATGTGCAGGAACTGGCTCTGGAACCAGTCGAGGCCTTTATGGGCGATGATCCATTTGCGTGAGATAAAGCCGGCGGCCAGCGGCAGGGCGACATAGATGGCGATGGACAGCACCAGTGCCTGCCACGGGACGGGCAGCCGCCCGACACCCAGAAGAAACCCGCCCAGCGGGCCGTATAAGAACAGCATCGTCAGGGAGTTGATGGCGACCATGACCAGGGTGTGGCCGTCGTTGCCTTTGGCCAGATAGCCCCAGACCAGCACCATGGCCGTGCAGGGGGCGATGCCCAGCAGGATGCAGCCGGCCAGGTAGCTGCGCCACAGGGGAACCTGCAGCATTTTGACGCCGCTGGATTCGATGACGGTGCCGACGCCATAGGCGGCGCCGACGGGCAGATCCAGGCCGAAGGGCATCTTGACGATGTCGGTGGCGTCCGGGCCGATGAGGCCATAGAAGACAGTGCCGAGAAAGAACAGGGCGATGAAGTACATCGTGAAGGGCTTGATGGCCCAGTTGACCAGCAGTGTCAGGCCGACGGGCTTGATGCTTTTGCCGGCCTGCAGGACTTCGGTGAAATCGATTTTGACCATGATCGGGTACATCATGAAGAACAGGCAGATCGCGATGGGGATGGAGACGACAGGAGCGCCGTTGACGCTGATGGACATGGCGTCCAGCGAGCGGGCGAAATTCGGGGCCAGCTTGCCTAGCACAATGCCGCCTGCAATGCACAGGACGACCCACAGCGTCAGGTAACGTTCAAATAAACTCAAACCGCCCGATGTATTTTTTGTTTGTGTTGTCATGGGAAATCCTGTTCCTGGATAATTCTGATTTAGTCCTGTAAAGCCGGCTTCAGTGTACCGAGCCATTGTTCAATTTTCATCTTGAGGGTGTCGCGGCTATTGCGGAATGCGTCAGCAATTTCAATCGGGTCGCCTCTGACGGCCGCGGGGTCGGGCAGCGGCCAGCGCTCGACGTGCAGGGCAAAAGGATAAAGCCTGGGGCATTCGGCTTCAGACTCCTGACAGACAATGATGATATAGTCAAAAGGCTGACGGCCAAGGTAGAGATCGACGCTTTTGGGAGTCTGGCCGGAGATGTCGATGCCGATTTCTTCCATAACGGTGTAAACCAGCGGATGGATCGGCGCGGGGTAAAGCCCGGCGCTGTAGATGTCAAAGCGGTCGCCGGTCATATAGCGCAGGAGTCCTTCGGCTATCTGGCTGCGGCAGGAGTTGTGTTTGCAGAAGAATAAGATACGTTGTTTTCTTGTCATGGGTCACCTCATTTCGGGATTTTGGGTGAGGGTTTCGGGCAGGTCTGCGACAAAACTGCGGATCTGGTCGCGGACACGGCGGTAGCAATCGAGTGCGGTCTGCTCAGTTTTGGCTTCTTTGGCCAGCCGCGGCGGATCGTCGAAGCCGACGTGGACGATTTTGGCCCGGCCGGCAAACAGCGGACAGCTTTCGTGGGCGTGGTCGCAGACGGTGATGACATAGTCGAACAGGATATGCTTGAGGTCATCGACATGTTTGGACTGCTGGCCGGAAATGTCAATGCCCGCCTCGGCCATGACACGGACGGCATTGGGATTGAGGCCATGGGTCTCAATGCCCGCCGAATACGGTTCGATGAGGTCGGACTTGAGGCGTCGGGCCCAGCCTTCGGCCATCTGGCTGCGGCAGGAGTTGCCGGTGCACAGGAACAGAATCTTCAGTTTTGGTTTTGCTTGCGGCATAATTGCTCCGGTTCAATGGCGAGGACTTCCTGAAGACGCTGGCGGTCCCGGCCAATCTGGTCATCATTGCCTAAGGTGCCTTTTATCCAGTCGAGGGCTTGCCGGGTTTCCGGGGAGCCGTCGCCTGACCATGCGAAATGCATCCAGCGGCCTTTCTTGCGGTTGGTGACCAGCCCGGCCTGCTGCAGGATAGACATGTGCTTGGAGAGTGTGGATGGGGCAAGTCCCAGTATTTCCACGATCTGACACAGACACAAAGGACCATCAGCCAAAAGCATCAGGGCGCGCAGACGGGTTTCGTCGGCCAGAGCCTTGGCGATGGTAACGGCGGTTTTGAAGTTGTTATTTTTATAATTCGTCATATAACGAAATATAGCATTTATATCCGAGTTGTTCAATAGGAATTGTGTTAGTTTTTGATTAGGATGAGCAAAAGATTACTTATCTCTTTTTATATAAATGAGTTACGCTTTTTTATATGGTTTTTATGGGACGTAAAAAATTTGAAAAAAATCGAAAAAATACGTAGTTCCCACAATAGATTTAAAAATACAAAATTCGTAAAATCAGGGAGCAAATAGCCCGAAGAATAGACTAGCGTGTTTTGAACCCTTCCGGAGAAAAGTATAAAACACCAGGGGTAAATCGGAGTCTATTTGCGAATGAACAAAGAGGAAACTTCCTCTTCATCAACGCGGTCGGACTTGCCCCTGCCAGGACAAGTCCGGCAGACAATAATCACAGAGGTGTGCTCTGTGTTCCATGACAATTAAATAAAGGGAGCCATGATGAGAAAGACTTTTGTTTTAGCAACATTGCTGACAGTGAGTTATCTGGGTATTGGGGGATTGGTTGAAATTGGTGATTTTTCCGGGCAGTATGCAGGGTATGTGCAGGAGGACAATTTACAAGCTTCGTTTACGGATAATGTGAATCTGCTTTATACCTTTGTGCATAGCGCAGCTTATACCAACGGTCAAAACCATGTCTATCTGTATCAGGTGACCAACATGAATTTTACGAAGGTGCTGCACCGTTTTTCGGCAGCAGACTTTGAAGGGTTAAATTCAGGTACGACAATGGGTTATCTGTCAGTCGACAGCGCGGTGCCGCCGGGATTCCTGGCCGGTGGAATTGAGCCGGTTTCGGGGGATATGTACGGTGCAACCTTTGGTTTTTCGTTCGAACTGCTGCCGATGCGGTTTAGTACGGTCCTGCTGGTCGAAAGCCCTTATGCCCCGTCGGTGATTACAGGGTATTTGCAGAATGGCGGCCAGTCATGGGGCGATGTGCTGGGTGCGACTATTCCGGAGCCGGCCAGTATGGGCCTGTTTGCGGCGGGTATTTTATTGGTTTTGAGAAAACAGAGGCCATAAGCTCGCAGGAGTCGGCATTACAAAATAAATAGGCCTGTGGAAATTGATTCTTCGGGCCTTTTCTTTTGTCTGATCGCATCACACTATTGTGACATCCATCACAATATGTCAGGCGGTGTCCCTGATGAATGCGTAAGGAAAAATATTGAAATTGCAGCCGGTATAAAGTCAGGTTATATCGGTAAAAGTTCCTATATAATCTTGCATAATCCTGAATGGGTTTGCTATAATAGTCCCGGTAAATCATTATCAGTTTTTTGCAGAGGGCTTATAGGATTTAGGTATTTTTCTTAGGGTTACGTCAGGACTTTCTCTGTGGAGTGAGTGTATGGGATCGGATTCAAGGCCGGAACAGGTTCCGGATGAAGATGGCTGTCGGAACGAATCATCTTCAGAGATGCAGTCTATCCATTTCAAATCCCCGGATGCGGGTCAGGCCAGTCCAGAGTTTACAGATCCTTTAAATCTGGGTATGGCCGAGCAGCTTCACTATTTTCGCGGACTTGTCGAATCTGCGACGGATGGGCTGTTTGTTTTGGATGAGCAGGGGCGTTTTGAATATGCCAACCCGATGGGGCTGGATACCATCAAGTGGCCCAAAGACGAGGTGCTGGGGTATCATTTTCTCAAATTTGTTTCCCCGGATTATTATCTTCAGGCGATGAAGGCCTGGCAGGATGCTGTTGCAGGCAACAGCGGGACTTTTGAACTGGAGGCGCTGCAGGGGGATGGCAGCAAGCAGCACTTATTAATTGGGTATTGTCCGCTGAAACTCAGCGGCAGCCGCAAATACAGCATTAATTTTCTGGATATTGGATCCCTCAAGAGTCTGGAGCATCAGCTTCGCTGCTCTCAGGAGCAGGTGAATTCTCTTTATCAGCAGCAGAATTATTACTTGCATCAGATCGAGCGTCAATATTACAAACTGCTTGAAAATGCCGGCTATATCGCGGTTATTCTGGACGAAGAGGGTGTGTATGTGTATAGCAATCCTGCGGCAGAGCGATGTCTCAAACTGGAACAAGGCCAGCTTGCCGGCCGGCATATTTGCGAGATAATGGGTCCCGAACAGGGGCCGCAGCGGCTTGCAATAATTCAGGATATTCTGACGGGCAATATCACGCATTTTGAAGACTTGTTGCTGGTTGACGGAAAGCCGCTGTATCTGGATATACACTGCTGGCCCTTGCCTGTTGAGGATGGCCAGAAACGCAAAGTCCTGTTGTTTGCCGCCGATATAACCGAATCTAAAAAAACACAGGAGGCCCTGTGTCAGAGCGAAGAGCTGTTTCGAACGATATTTGACTCCTCCAAGGATTGCATCATGATCTGGGACCGGGATTACCGGTTTCTCTACGCCAATACATCAGCCGTGACTTTTATGCGGCGGCAGCAAAGCCAGGTGGTCGGTCACAGCCTGGAGGAGATGCTGGCATGGAATCCGGACTATCTGGCTCAGTGGAAAGGCCGGATTGACCAGGTCTTTCAGACCGGCCAGTCGGAACGCGTGGAAGATAAACTGTTCTACGAGGAAACGGAGCATTATTCCGAGTCTGTCCTGTTTCCATTGCGCAATGGGCACAACGACATCTTTGCAGTGGGTGCTGTGTATCGTGACGTAACGGACAATCGCAGAGCGGTCAAAGCACTGGCTGAAAGTGAACATCGATTCCACAGCCTGGCGGATGCGGCGTTTGAGGGTATTATCATCCACGACCACGGGATTATTGTGGACTGCAATCGACGGTATGCGGAACTTGTGGGCTACAGCCGGGAAGAATTAATCGGCAGGAACGGATTAAACCTCATTCATCCCGATGATCGGAAAAACATGCATGGCGTGCATCAGCATGATTATCCGCATCCTTATATGTCCAGAATGATTCGCCGTGACGGTGAAATACGAACGGTTGAGCATCATGGACGTCCAGTTGTGTGGGAGGGACGACAGCTTCGTGTGGCATCGGTGCGGGATATTACCGAACGCCAAAAAATAGAGCAGGAACTGACAGAAACACGTCAGCGCCTGCAGGAACTGCATCGCCAGATGTATATGGGCTCGATGAGCGCGTTTCTGGCCCATGAACTGAACCAGCCGCTGACGGTCATGGAATTGACGCTGTCGGAATCCCTGCAGCATTGCGACGATACTGACAACGGCCGGGCCATACGGAAAACCATTGAAAACAACCTTCGGCAGATTCAGCGGGCAACCGATACCATCCACAAATTCCGCCGGTTTTTCAAAATGGCATCCTTTGATACCGAGCAGATTATCAGCATAGAGCCTGTTATCCAGCGTGTAAAAATGAGTCTGATGGATTTAGCCGCACAGATACAGATGGATATTGTGCTGGATCCGTCGCTGAAGGACTTGCCGGATTTGATTTTCAGCGACCTGGCGATGGAACAAATCTGTGTGGTGCTGATGCAGAATGCAGTGGACGCCGCCGATCCGAATAAGCCCAATCGGCTGGTGATCTCGGGCCGTGTTGCAGAACATGGGGTGGAGTTGTCGTTTGCCGATGACTGCGGGGGTGTGGATTGTGGTGTCTGCGATCGGATTTTTGAACCGTTCTTTACGACCAAGTCCGGCAGTCTGGGGCTGGGTCTGGAAATTGTTCGGCGAATCCTGTTGGCCTGCGGCGGATCGATACGGCTTGTCAACGAACAGGGCAAGGGCTGTTGTTTTATCGTGCGAATCCCCTTTACGGTTCAGTGAGGAATAGGTATGAAGCCCGGTGAAAACAAGCGTGTGTGTTTTGTGGATGACGAAGCGGATGTGCGGGATGCAGTGGCAATGATCCTGTCCAGCCAGGGCTATGCGGTGCGAAGTTTTGCCGACGGGCAAGAATGCCTGACGCATCTGGAGCAGCAGGATTGTGATTTGCTGATCACCGATATTCGGATGCCCAGCATGGATGGCATGATGCTGCTGAGCCTGGTGCGTCAACGGTGTCCGGATCTGCCGGTGATTCTGGTGACCGGGGTGGGGGATATTCCGATGGCGGTTCGGGCAATCAAAATAGGGGCTGCGGATTTTCTGGAAAAGCCTCTCCGGCGGGATGAGCTGCTCCACAAAGTCCGGAAGATGACGACCAATGATCCGGAAGAACCTAAACCCATCCCCATCATTCATCGCGGGATTTTCGTGGATCTGACCGACAGCGAATGGGAGGTTATGTGGATGATTCTTCAGGGCAAATCCAGCAAAGAAATCGCTGATTTTCAGGGCCGTTCCGTGCGCACCGTCGAAGTTCATCGCGCGCATATCATGAAAAAATACCATTCCGACAATATCGTGGATTTAGTAAACAAATATTGGAGTTCGCTGCGCTGAACAGGGTGACATGCGGCCAAGGGATTTTTCTTTACATTATCAGCGAATCGGTTAGAATTTGTCCAGTATAGAGCAGGCTGGAATCTGGAATGACAAATAACCAATACGCATGATGAGGTTTCAAAGAATGTCCCTGACGTTTGAGCAGATACGCAGTTTTTTTCATGTTTATATTCAGATGCTGTTTTTGCTGGCGCCGTTCTTTTCGTCGTCGATTTTTCTGATGATGTCCGACGGCATGGAACCGCTGCAGCGCCGCAAGGCCGCGATTCGGACTTCCCTGGGGGTTCTGGTGTGCATCTGTGTGTTCTTCTTCTTCGGCAAGCCGCTGTTTTCCGTGCTGGGTATTACCCTGCCGGCCTTCCAGATCGGAACCGGCTGTGTCCTGTTTCTGTCGTCGATCATGCGGGTACTGGGCATCGGCATCCAGCAGCATCATCGCAATGAAAATGAGGATTTCGCCGTGGTGCCGCTGGCAATTCCGATTATCGTCGGGCCGGGCACCATCGGTGCACTGCTGGTGCTGGGGACGGCGGTGGAGGGAATCGTTGAAACCCTGCTGGCTTTCGCGGCAGTCTTGTGCGGGGGGCTGACGGTGGCGGTCTTTATCCTGCTGGCCGAACGGATCGAACGGCTGCTGGGCCAGAAACTGCTGGCGACGATTATCAAAGTGACCGCCCTGATGCTGACGGCGCTGGCGGCACAGATTATTTTTGACGGCATCAAGGGATTTTTCAGTACGCCGCCGGCAGCATAACTGTTCGCAGCAGCGGCAATGACAGGTTGATTCAGAATTGAGGCACAGATGCGAATTATAGCAGGAACCAAACGCGGCATGAAGTTATTCAGCCCCGAGGGCATGGATACCCGCCCGATTACCGACCGTGTCAAAGAGTCGGTGTTCAATATTTTGTACAGCAAAGGCTATCTGGAGGGGCGGATTGTTGCGGATTTATTCTGCGGGACCGGCTCGATGGGACTTGAGGCGCTCAGCCGCGGGGCGGCCTGGGCGACCTTTGTAGATCGGGACCATCGCGTCGTCGATATGCTTAAACGCAATATTCAGAAGGCCGATTTTGTCGAACAGTCCAAGGCAGTCTGTGCCAATATTTTTCGGGTGGGGGCGCCGCCGACGCCGGAACATGGATTCTATGACCTGGTGTTTGTGGACCCGCCGTACAAAATGAGCGAAAGCTGCGAGTCGCAGACGCAGGTCGGCAAGCTGATGGGCCTGCTGGTCTCACAGGTGCGGGACAGCGGCATGGTGATTTTGCGGACGCATGAGCGGGCGGTGGTGGAGCCGGCCTACGGGGAACTGGTGCGTGTAGATCAGCGAAGCTGGGGAACGATGACGGTCAATTTTTACTGCAAGGGACAGCCAGCAGGCAGACCTGCGGTGACCGAGCAGCAAGCAGAACTTGAGCATACAGGTGACGACGATGAGCCGCAGGACGTATGATTGTATCGTCGTCGGCGGGGGACATGCCGGGGCGGAAGCGGCCTGGGCGGCGTCCCGGATCGGAGCGGCGACACTGCTGATTACAATGAGCCGGGATACGATTGCCAAGATGAGCTGCAATCCGGCCATCGGCGGCCTGGCCAAGGGCCAGATTGTCCGTGAAGTCGATGCCCTCGGCGGGTTGATGGCACTGGCCACCGATGCAACGGGCATTCAATTCCGGATGCTCAATCGCTCCAAAGGCCCTGCGGTGCAGAGCCCCCGCGCCCAGTCGGATAAATACAAATACAAAGACTACATCCGCCAGGCCCTCGAAAACGCGGCGAATCTGACGATTGTCGAAGGAATTGGCGCCGAGGTGCTCACACAGGACAACGCCGTAACCGGCCTGCGATGTCTGGATGGAACATCGTATCAAGCCCCCGCGGTGGTACTGACGACCGGCACGTTTCTTCGGGGCATCATGCATCTGGGCGAAAAGCAATGGCCCGGCGGCAGGCTGGATGAGCCGGCCAGCAATGAATTGTCCGACAGCCTGCGGAGTCTGGGGCTGACCGTCGGCAGGCTTAAGACCGGAACACCGGTGCGTTTGGCCGGCGACAGTATCGATTATGACAGGCTTGATACCCAGCCGGGCGACGAAGACCCGGCCCCGTTTTCATTTCTGAATGATCGGATCGACCGGCCGCAGATTCCCTGCTGGATTACCTGGACCAACCCGGCGATCCATCAGCTCTTGCGGGACAACCTGAGCCGGGCGCCGCTGTACAGCGGCCAGATTACTTCGGTCGGGCCGCGGTATTGCCCAAGCATCGAAAGCAAAATTCTGCGTTTTGCCGACAAGGACCGCCACCAGGTTTTTCTGGAGCCCGAGGACGAAGCTGTCTCCACCATTTACTGCAACGGCATCAGCACCTCTTACCCGGCCGATATTCAGGAACAGATGCTGCGGCTGATGGTTGGCACCGAGCGGGCGCGGATTGTGCATTATGGATATGCGATCGAATACGATTACTGCCCGGCCGCCCAACTGAAGGAAAATCTCGAAACACGACGGATTGCGGGCTTGTTTCTGGCCGGACAGATTAACGGCACCAGCGGTTACGAAGAAGCTGCGGGACAGGGCCTGATCGCCGGGCTGAATGCCGCACGCAAAGTCGCCGGACGCGAACCGATGATTCTGCGGCGGGATCAGGCCTATATCGGGGTGATGATTGATGACTTGCTGACGCGGCCGATTGATGAACCCTACCGGATGTTTACTTCGCGGGCGGAATATCGCCTGTCGCTGCGCAGCGATAATGCGGATTTGCGGCTGACGGCGCTGGGCAGAGAATTCGGGCTGACCGATGAGTATCGCTGGGGACGCTTTCAGGACAAACTGGCTCAGATAACGGCCCTGCGGCAAATGCTCAAGACCACCCGGCGGCAGGGCAAGAGCCTGTGGGATATCCTCAAGCAGCCGCAGGCAGGACTGGCCGAACGGCTCTGGCTGGAGCCGGAAGTGGCAGCGATGCACTGTGCGCGGCAGGCGGTGGAAGCCGTGGCGATTGAGTCGCGGTACGAAGGGTATCTGGCCCGGCAGGAACGCGACATTGCACACCTGCGAAATCTGGACAATATCCGCATTCCGGATGGACTGGATTACTTTGGCATTTCACATCTGCGTTACGAGGCCAAAGAACATCTGACCGCCGTAAAGCCGCTGACGCTGGGCCAAGCCTCGCGTGTCGGCGGCATCACCCCGGCCGATATTGCGGTACTGCAGATTTATCTGCGCAAACAGAAAGTTAACGACACGGGAAGTGAGCCTTCAGATAATTGACCACGCTGTCGTCGGTGTGGTGGCCGATGACTTCGCTGGCGACGGCCTTGACCTCCGGTTCGGCGTTGGCGACGGCCACTCCCCGGCCGGCCAGTTCGAACATCCGGATGTCGTTAATATGGTCGCCGAAGACGGTGAGGTTATCTTTGGTAAAGCCGAACATGTCCATCAATTCCCGCAGGGCGATGGATTTGCAGGCCTTTTTATCATGAATCGTCAGCCACCAGTAGCCCGGCGAATACGGGTTTTCGAAATAGAAATTTTCCAGTTGACCCGAGAAGGCCTCGGCCAGCAGTGTGGAAAGCTGCCCGATGGATTCTTTGTCGCCCATGACCGCCAGTGAAATCACCTGTTCGTCGAATACCCCGGCAAGATGTTTCGTCTCGCGCAGCCGCTTGTCGCCCAGCAGCGACAGGGCCTGACAATACCACTGCATGGCCGGGTGCGAGAGCGTCTGGTAATAGAGACAGTCCTCCTGTCCGTTGAAGGTGCACACAAACGGCCAGAGATTCTGCGAACGGATGACATCGAAAATAGACCGTGCGACAGACGGGGCCAGGCTGTTGATCACAAGATGCCTGCCGGTTGTGTAATCGGTCAGATACGCCCCGTTGACGGCGATGACCGGCAGGGTGATGGGCAGGTCGCCAAGCACCGGCTGAATCTCGTTAATTGCCCGGGCGCTGGCCACGGTGAAATTGAGGCCGTCGCCGAGCAATTGCGTGAGTGTTTTTCGACTGAATTCCGACAGGGCGCCGGACCCATCCAGCAAAGTCCCATCGAGGTCCGAAACAAATAACTGCTGCTGTTTCATGTCAATCTACCGTGTAATCCTATTCCTGCGGCAGACGGGCCAGGTCGATATCCGCCCCGGACACCATCAGGATGTCATCGTTATAGATAATCGTGTTGGGCATCGGCACATTGATGACCGTATTGATTTCGTCGCTGTTGGCTGCGTTTTCGCCGCGTTTGATGGCGACCAGGTTGATGTTGTATTTCTGCCGGAGCTGCAGTTCCATGACGGTCTGGCCGTGAAAGGCAGTCGGGGCCTTGACGCGGGCCAGGCTGTAGCCGGGGGCGAAATCGATTTTTTCTTCGATGTGCGGTGCGATGAGTTTATAGGCCCAGCGCTGGGCGGTCTCGATTTCGGGATAAATAACTTCCGTGGCACCCACGGCGGAAAAGACCTGTCCGGCCGTCAGGTTCTCGGCCCGGGCGTAAATCAGCGGAATGGCCATGCGTTTGAGATTGACCACCGTCAGAATTGCGGCCTCAAAGGCGTGGCCGGACTGGCCCATGCCGACGATGGCGACATCGACCTCATCGACGCCCTGCGCGCGAAGGGCCTCTTCATCGGTGCTGTCCAGTCGGACGGCGTGGCTGACCTCATCACGGAGGTCCTCGATGATGTCGCGTTCTTTATCGATGGCGATGACCTCGGCGCCGCTCATCGACAGTGCCAGCGCCAGTTTTTTTCCGAATCGTCCCAATCCAATGACCGCAAAACGCTTCATAATAGTCCTCTGATTGCAAATTTATTATCCATCGTATTATACACTCTTTTGTGTCAGACCACCAGATCGTCAACGTGTTTTGCTGTATTGACCTCGGACAATCGGTTTACAAACATGGCCAGTCCGAATGTTAACGGCCCGATACGCCCGGCATACATCAGGGCAATGATTATGATTTTCGACATAACCGACAGTGAACCTGTGATACCGGTGCTCAGTCCGACAGTGCCCAGTGCCGAAGCGGCTTCAAACAGCAGTTTTTCAAAATCGGTCGCACTGTCGGCAAGGCTCAGGAAATAAACGCCGACCAGCAGAAAGACGACGTAAAAACAAAAGCTGGCCGCAGCCAGCCGGACGCGCTGTTCAGGGATTATCCGTCCCCAGAACGACACATCTTTTTGGCCCTTCAGGGTGCTGACCGCCAGACCCCACAGGGCGGTAAAAGTGGTGCATTTCAGGCCGCCGCCGGTACCGGCCGGAGACGCCCCGATGACCATCAGCGTGGTAATCAGCAGCAGCGACGCCCTGGATACGGAGCCGATGGGAATCGTATTGAAGCCTACGGTGGTCAGGGCTGTCATGGTCTGGAAAAAGGACGAAAGCAGGCGTTTTTCAGCAGATAAACTTTGAATGGATGGCTCAGTAATAAAAAATAAAAACGTTCCGATCAGGCTGATATACAGGGTGGACCACAGAATAATTTTGGTGGTCAGGGTCACCCGTTCGATTTTTCCCCGGAGTCTTCGCCAGATGTCCACAGACACGATAAATCCCACGGCGCCGAGATAACTTAGAACCGCAATAATCATATTGATCCAGAAATGGCCGGAAAAATTCTCAAAGCTGTTGTTATACAGGCCGAATCCTGCGGTGCAGAAGGATGAAACGCTGTGAAATATCGCCGACCAGATCGGATTACCAATGCCGGCATTCCGGAAGATAATATAGAGTACAGTTGCGCCAAGAAATTCGATAACAAATGTAAATGTGATCACACTTTTAATAAATTTGTAAATCTTGAAAGAATCCGGAAGGGCAAACACGACATTGGCGACTTCGATGCGGGATTTGCTGAGTGGTTTATTTTGCGCAAGGACAACAAAGGAGGTGAGGGTCATATAACCAATGCCCCCCAGTTGAATCAAAATCATAACGATAAGCTGACCGGCTGTATTGTAGGTATCGGCAACACTGATTGTGACCAGACCGGTCGTCGAGACGGCCGAAGTCGAGGTGAATAAATGGTCCAGGGCTCCGGAAGCAGTGCCGGTGCGATGAAAAAAAGGCAGCGATAACAGCATCCACCCGATTACAATATAGATCAGATATCCTAATGCTACATTGCGTACTGGATGCATGTTGCCCAGATATGTGAAAACGCCTTCAACACTTTCTTTTATTTTTTTCATAATTTCTTGAGATCCGGCAGATTGCATGACCGTTGTCTCTGTTTAATCATAAGCATATTGGATTGTCATAAATGAGACGCTTTCGTAGTTGTTTTTTTAATTAAAAGTTTATCCAACGACCAGCGGTTCTGATGGATATTCATATTTAACCGACCTGACATTAAACAGCAATGCCGTCAGCAGGGTCAGCGGTCCCAGTCGTCCCACCAGCATTACCGTAATGATAATCCATTTGCCCGCCGTTGTCAAAGTTGGTGTAACCCCGGTTGAAAATCCGACGGTGCCCAGTGCCGAGGCAGATTCAAACAGGAAATCCAAAAGAGTGAACATGCTTTGCCGTTCCGTAATCAGCAAGGCCATGGTTGAAACGAGTACCATCGACAAATACAGCATCAGGATGGTAATTGCACGTCCCAGCACAACCAGCCGAATGGACCGCTTGAACATCTCCACTTCCCGACGTTTTCGCAGCGTTGCCCAGGCTACCATGACAATCACGGCAAAGGTAGTGGTCTTGATACCGCCGGCAGTAGAACCGGGCGAGCCGCCGATGAACATCAGCAGAATCAGCAGCAATTTGCTGCCATCAGACATCGAGGCGATATTGACGGTGTTAAAACCGGCTGTCCGGGCGGAAACCGCTTGAAAAAAAGCAGCCAGAATGCCTGTATCGGCCTTTGGATTTTGCGAACAGAATTCAAACAGCCACAACAGAGCTGT
Organism: Sedimentisphaerales bacterium; assembly: GCA_016935635.1. GTDB lineage: Bacteria > Planctomycetota > Phycisphaerae > Sedimentisphaerales > Anaerohalosphaeraceae > Anaeroglomus. The sequence continues at coordinate 7,827 of JAFGQP010000328.1, read as the reverse complement.
GCCCACAACGATTAGAATTGCTGAAACACTCAGGACAATTTTGGTCTGCAGGTGAAGTCGCTTGGGTGCGGAGGTATGAAGCAAATCAACCAGTTGTCGGTCTTTGCGAAACCAGGATGCGACTCGACTGGTGATGATATCGGCCAGATTATACAAAACGCTGAAACCCAGTCCGCCCAGGATAATCAGCGGAGCCATGATGGTATAAACCTGATGGCAGCGATTGTAATCAACCAGGTTTGGCCCCAACAGGCTGAATCCTGCGTTGCAGAAGGCACTGATAGAATGAAAAACACTTGCCCACCATTTCTCTCTGGCACCGTGAATAATTCCGGGGACATTGTCCCACATTGGATAAAGCAGAACCGCCCCAATGGTCTCAATTACCAGTGTAGCTATGAAGATAAATCCGATCATGCGTGCGATACGATTTAATGTATCGGCGCTGAGTAAATCCTGCATGGCCGCAGACTCTCTTACGGAAAAAGACTGCCCCAGCATCATACCCAGCACGGCACCAAAAATCACGATGCCTAATCCTCCCAGTTGAATCAAAGACAAAATGACCACTTCACCAAAGTAACTGAAGCTGTTGCCGGTATCCATTACAGTCAGCCCGGTAACACAGGTAGCACTCGTGGCGGTGAAGACCGCATCGGTGAAACTCATCCGGGGTAAATGATGGGCTTTGGGCAGCATCAACAGGCCCGCCCCCGCCAGAATCAGTGCCGCAAACACACTGGTCAGAGCCCGTGCCGGATTATGGCCCGCTGCGGCAATATTGACCACACTGCGGCAGAGTTTATCGATGACCTGAAATGCCAGATAGATGCTGATGACATCCAGCGAAAACTCACGTACCGAGGCCCCGGTATACCACCGGCCTGCCCCGATAATTGCAAACAGCACCGCCGCCAGTAGCGGGATTTCAAACCAGTACATCCGCAGATAGTCCCGCTTGGTGACGGCATTAAAATAGCGAATAACCTTTTCGGCAAAGAAAAAAAAGAAAAGTCCTCCGTCAATGTACCGCAGCAGCATCCGCGGCATCGGCGGCACATCAAACCCAAACAGCATCACAAAGGTCGTGGCGACGACCAGAATTGCGACACAATTCAGGGCAATAACGGTCTTTTCGAGTGTTTTATTCTTATATTCAATTTTCATGGCACACGGCAGTCTCGATGTTGCCGATACAGATTGTAGGATATTAGTACGATTTGATAGCTCTTTTTACCGGTTTTGGAGTGGAAAATCCAGAAAATTATCCCACATCCACCAGCCCCAGCGAGGTGCCGAATTTTTCAATCAGCGTCTTACGGAGTTCGGCATTTTCAGGTCGGTTCAGGTTGGGATCGCTGCCAATCATCTCAAACGCATCCCGTCGGGCAAGATTTAACAGGTCGAAATCATCCACAATATTGGCAATCTTCAAATCCCCCAGCCCGTGCTGTCGGGTACTGAACAGTTCCCCCGGCCCGCGCAGCCGCAGATCCTGTTCGGCAATCTCAAAGCCGTCATGGCTGCGGGTCATGATGGCCAGGCGGTCCTGGGCAATCGGATCGTCGCTTTGGGAAAACAGAAAACAATACGACCGATTGCAGCCCCGCCCGATACGTCCGCGAAGCTGGTGAAGCTGGGCAAGCCCGAACCGCTCGGCGTTTTCGATAGCCATGATGGTGGCATTGGGGACGTCGACGCCGACTTCGATGACCACCGTGGAAACGAGGGCCTGGATTTTTCCCGACCGGAAATCACCCATGATTTGTTTTTTCTGTTCAGTGGTCATCTGGCCGTGCAGGAGGGCGATATGATATTCCGGAAAGACCTTCTGGCTCAAAAACCGATGCTCATCCACCGCCGCCTTGATATCGCCGTTGGGAATTTCAACCGTCGTTTCCGAATCGATCCGGGGATAGACAAAATACGCCTGCCGTCCGGCACGAATCTGCTTGCGGATGAATTCAAACGCCGCCATACGGTCTTTGGGATGGACATGCCGGGTGATGACTTCCCCGCGCCCCGGCGGGCAGTGCTCGATAATCGACACATCCAGATCGCCAAATGCCGTCATCGTCAGTGTCCGCGGTATCGGTGTGGCGGTCATCACCAGACAATGCGGCGATTTTCCTTTTCGCAGCATCGCCCGCTGATGGACGCCGAATTTATGCTGCTCGTCGATAATGACCAGCCCCAGGTTATCAAAATCCACATCCTGCTGCACCAGCGCCACCGTCCCGACTATAATATCCATATCGCCGCTGGCGATTTGATGCAGCAGGGCCCCGCGTTTGACCGCTGGCATCCCGCCAATCAATAATCCCCGGCGGACATTGCTGTTTTTGAGGTATTTTTCAATGCTCAGAAAATGCTGCCGAGCCAGAATTTCAGTCGGTGCCATAATTGCCACCTGCTGCTTATTGGCAATTGCCACCAGTGCCGCATACAGGGCGACCACGGTCTTGCCGCTGCCGACATCACCCTGCAGCAGGCGGTTCATCGGTACCGATTTATTTAAATCAGCGACGATTTCCTCAATCGCCTTGTCCTGGTCAGCAGTCAATAAAAATGGAAATCGCCGGCGTATTCGGTGGTCAATATTCTCATTGCAGGCAAGCGGGGTGGAAGGGGCCGTATGGCGCAGATGATGCCGCTTCAGGGCCAGCCCCAGCTGCATCAGGAACAATTCATCATATTTCAGCCGGCGTTTGGCCTTGGCCAGTTGTTTTTCGTCGGCGGGATTATGGATCCATTCGTACGCCTTTGGGCGACTGATGAGGTCGTTTTTCTTAAGAAAGGCCTTTTTGAATAGTTCAGGCATCAATGGACTTATACTATCCAGATTAGCCTTGACCACCCTTTTAATTTGCCAAGATGGAAGATTGGCACTGGCCGGATAGATGGGACCGCTGAATGCATCACTGTCTCGCGGCTGGTCGGGGTGCAGGATATGGAATTTCGGATTGCTGAACTGGAGTTGGCGACGATAAAAATCGACTTTTCCGTAAACCAGCAGGATTTTCCCCGGCTCCAACTGGTTAATCAGATATTTGCCATTGAACCAGATGATTCGACACAGCCCCGTCTTATCTGCTAAGATGGCTTCAAAAAAGGGTTTACGGCGATACGGCTGCCAGTCTGTCTGCTCCACCATCCCGACAGCACAGATCAGCTTGCCCGGCTTCAAGTCACCAATCAGCACCGGCTCCGGCACAAACGACCAGTCCCGTGGGAAATACCCCAGCAGGTCCGCGACCGTCTGCACACCCAGGTCGTTAAACGCCGCCGCTCGCCCCGGCCCAACACCTTTCAGATATTGAACTGGAGTCGCCAAGTCTATATTTTGGCCTGTTTGGGTCACTCAGAATCCTTTCTATTGCATTCTGAATCATAAAGAACGACCCGGATTTTGGGAAGAAGTTTATCCAAAATTCAGCGTCTGGAGGCAATCATTCCCGGATTTCATGTCGAGAAACCGGTTTTTTTGCCGTAATACCATAGGAACTGATATGATGGATGGCTATGCTGACTAAAGAACAAGTTGCCGGGCACTTATTAAAAGAACAGATTCTGCTGACTGCGTTTATCTCGTCAATTACACGGGATTATCAGTCCGCCGAGGATGTATTTCAGGAAGTCTGCGTCAAGGCGATTTCGCTGGCCGAGACCTTCACCGATTTTGCACACCTGATGCGGTGGGCCCGCATGGCCAGCCGGAACAAGGCCATCGACTTCCTCCGTGCCAGCCGCAACGACGGACTCATGCTCAGCGAACGTCTGCTGGATATCCTCCAGCATGAATGGCCGACCCACGACCGCAAAGACAACTCGGTGGCGATGGATGCCCTGGCCGACTGTCTCAAACGCCTGACCGAAAACAACCGCACGATTATCCGCTTGCGGTACTTCAACGGCATGAGCGGTATCGAAGTCGCCGAATACATGAAACGCAAGGCCGAAACGATCTATCAGGCCCTGGCCCGTATCCATAAACAACTGGGCCTGTGCGTCCGAAGAAAAGTTGCCCATGAGCAATAATCCAATGACCGAAAAATCCGAACCATTCGATTTGCCGCAGGAGTTTATCATCCGTCTGCTTCAGTATCAGGATGGCACCATCACCCCTGAACAGATGCAGATTCTCAACGCGGAAATGCTCGACGACCGCCGCAAGCGGGACGCATTCTGCGAAATCCAGACCCGCGGCCAGCTGATCTTTGAATTGTATCGCCGCGCCGAAAGTCAGACCGACCAGCTTATTCAAAACGGATTCAAGTCCCCCCAGGCCAATCCCGCAATTCAGCGCCGATGGTCAGTCCGATGGATGCTCGCAGCCGCGGCCATTCTGCTGCTGACGGCAGGAGTGCTCATTCCATTCTGGCCGGGTAAGCCGGATATTGCCAAAGTAACCTACGTCAACAATGCCCGCTGGGAATCGGGCCAGATCCCCGAAGTTGGTCAGATGCTCAAGCAGGATATGTTCACCCTGACCTCGGGCCGAATGCGTCTGCGGATGCCGGATGAGACTGTGGTCATTCTGGCAGGGCCAAGCCGATTCGAGCTGCTCGACAACAACACCCTCAAACTCGAACAGGGCAAAATCAGCGCCAAGGTCAATAATCCCACCAGCCTCTTTACCGTTCGCACTGCCATGATGGATGTCATCGACCTGGGGACTTCCTTCGGTGTCAAAGTCGCCAAAGACGGCCAGTCCAGTGTCTCAGTATTTGAGGGTGCTGTGGCCATCAAGCGGCCCATTCCCAAATCGGGTGACAAAGCCATCCTGCTCAAAAAAGGCAGCAGTGCCCGTATCCGTCCCGGCCAGAAAGAACTGGAAACCATACCGTATGACCATGCCGAATACCGCGAACTGTGGCCCTTGACCAACGGCGTGGATGCATTGTCCGAAAAGGTTGAATTTGTACCCCCGGCTGCCCCAAAGTCCTTTGAACTATATCGCAGTGATGAAAAGCTATTCCTGATGCCTGAACGGCAGAACCTGATTCTGGAAAAACCGCTGCCGGTGGATGTCATCAAGCCCGGGCGTTATGAGCGTTATACCCCCCAGAGTCGTCCGCTGGTTGCCGCGGGCAGAAAGGTCAACAGCTATCTGCTCTTTTTCAATCAGGAAGGCCCGAAAAACTGGAAGAACTACCGTAAACTGACCGGCCAGATTACCTTCAGCAAACCCATCCTGGGCGTCATCGGCCATTATCAGAAACTCAAGGATACCGACGCCATCGTGGGCATCGAAGGTTTTGATTACCCGGTGTTCATGCAGCGTGAAAAAGATCGCGGACTCGATAATCGCAATCCCGGTGCCCAGGAGGATATGGCACACGACGTGATTGCCATCAGCCCTAATCGCAAAGTCCTGTCGTTTGAAATCAGCAGCGGCCCCTGGATCGACCAGTTCCGCGTGATTGTCCAGGCCAATTAGCCCGCTGCTTGGGACTTGCCGGGCCGGTTTATGGCTGCACAAGCAATTTCCGAAGATCACCGGGGCGGATGTTGTTTTCGTCGGCGACCTGCCGGATGGTTTGATCCGCAGAAGCCCTGATGCCTGCCTGGCCTAGCCTTTCCAGGGTCGTATCCACATCCAGATTGGATTCCTGGCAGAGTTGCCGCAGCGTCTGCTGTCCAAATCCTCCTCCTCCCGAACCGCCTCCGCCCCCGCTTTCACCTTGCCCTTCGCCTCCCCCTCGCCGCTGGCCTCGACGCTGCGTTTCAGATTGCCCGGTGGCAATCATGAATAATTTCTCGGGAGAATACCCCGCCTGTTCTGCCAGCGTTCCAAAGACATTCTCCGGCCCGGCCGTAATCCCTGCTCCGGCAAGATTTTCCAGAATCTGCTCAACAGGCATCTCAGCCTGCTTGGCCAGTTGTACCACAGTTAGCAATTCCGCATGAGGCACCGGCGGCTGTTGTCCGGGTTGTGAATCCCAACTGTGTTTAACCCGCGTGTTCAGGTTCAGAAGTGAACTGAAAGGCGCAAACGGCTTGATCGCTCCCCAGCCCGTCAGTCCGCACAGCAGCAATGCCCCAATCCATTCATACCGCAGCCGTCGAGCCGACTGAATCCGGCTGGCGAAATAATTAACCAGCGGCCTGATATTCAAGACAATATGCACAACTGAAGCGATCGTAAAAAGCACACAAAAACAGATATGCAGGGCGGACCATTGCTCCTTACTGAGCCCCCAGATTGTCCAATTGCTCCAGTTGGCCACACGTCCCGGCGGGGTGACAAACAGCATTGCTCCGGTGATGACTGCTGCCGCAAACGAAAATCCCGTCAGAATCGAGACGAAAGGCCGAAAACGCAAGGCAGGCTGGCTACGCATAAAAACTCCCTGATAAAAGGATTCTCTTGTTCAAATCACATTCGAGAAGATAGTGCTGCAAGCTGTATAAGTGAGTTTACCTCAAGGCGCGCTGCAGAATCAAGGTTTAATTTTTCCTGAAATTAAATTTCACTAAGCCAGGAGCAGAGGAATGCATCCAAATCCTGCCAGTCGATCTGTCCAGACCAGTCCAGGTCGGCGCCCTCGCACCACTGGTTCGATACATCGCAGCTGCTTTGCCACCAGAAACTCAACAATGCATAATCGTCTATGTCAACAAAACCGTTGGTCCTCAGATCGGGCGTTTTTGATGCAATCGTCAGACGGATATTCGGGACAAAAAAACTCGTACTGGGCCGCGGTGATGCCCCCGTCCAGGTCAAAGGATTTCCGTATGTGGAGGTTCTTGCACGATAACGCAGCGTGCGATTTCCCCCCGGCGTGGAATAATAACACATGCCGCTGCTGGAATCCGAACTGTTATAAAATGAAATATCGACCATCAGGTTCTGCTGGCCGTCATACTCAAATGGGGTCGTAAAAACAAACTCATTCCACCCCGACGCCGTCACCGTCTGGCTGGCCTGATACACAACCGTCCAGCCGGTGGAATCCCACACTGCACTGCTGAATGCAGTCAGCGCCGTGGGTTTGAGTCGGATGGTGAATTGATTCATCGTCTGGCCGGGCACCGAGGCGATATTCAGCGCCAGCGAATACAGCGTGCAGGCCCCGCCGATTTCATTGGCCGGATAGATACTCTGTGTCCGGGCTGCCTGATATGACGTTGCCAGGGGAAAATAATCCGTCCCCGTTCCCGTCCCAAGGATAATTTCGGGCGAGGGGATATACACCGCCGACAGTTCTGTCGTCTGATTTTTCAAAATGGTCACCGCGGCATTCGCCGGTCTGACCCATCCGATAGTGTTCTTAAATTCAACCGTATAAGGACCGGTGATGATGCCTGTTTCAGTCTCGCCGCTGTTAAACCAGGTCGAAGTCCCCGTACGACGCCACTGGACACCGCTGGTCAGAGCCCCTTCCGGCCCGAGAGTCACACAAAGAGATCCGTATGCAGCAGGCGTGATATTAAACACGCCGCCATGAATGGTCCATGTAAAACTCGCATAGCTGACACTGCCCACGGTGTACCAGGCCGTGCCCGATCCGGACCAGCCCAGATTTAGATGTATCTCATTGCCGTTGCGGTACCCGTCGCAGACCATCGCGTGACCATCGCTGTTGTCCGCCGACCACATCGTGTAAAACACCGGCTTTCCGGCGTCGATGCTGGCAGCAATCTTGTTATACCATACACTGTCGCTATAGATGCTTTTATTCACGTAATCATCGCAGGTGCTGTTGAAACAATTGCGTAATGCCGGGGCTATCTTGCCTGTTGAAGAGCTGGTTCCGTCGGCTTCAAAGTCCGACTCCAATGCGATACCGCAATGATAAATCAGTTGCCCGACAGCCTGGATTT
>JAFGQP010000061.1 GCA_016935635.1 Sedimentisphaerales bacterium | reverse complement strand
CCCAGGGTTTGCTCCAGTTCTTGTCCATTGGATGCCGCCATCACCAAGCCGCCGGAGTCTCGTACATGCCGAAATTTATCCGTCGACACATCAAACGCAAAGAAATACACGCTGGCTCGCTTTTCATCCGGCATTCTCGAAAGCGCATTGACCACATCGCCGGGATCATACCCCTGATTATTTTCGCCGTCTGTAATCACCAGCAGATGCTGACGGCTCAATGCGGTGGCGTTCATTTTCTGCTTGACCGCAATCATGGCATCACCGATTGGAGTTCCGCCCTCCGGCCGCATTCTCTTGACAGCCTGGACGGCAGCGGCGGTCTGTATCGGGCCAAACGGTACCACTTGTCGGCATGACGGCCGATGCTGACGCGAACTGAATTCAAATATCCCGACTTCAATTTTCTGATCCTCATGTCCGTGTGCAAATGAGTCGGCCTGTTTTAAGATGTCCAATGCACACCTGCGGGCGATTTCGATTTTGGGTCGTGCAAGCCCATCGGTGTCTTTGACACTGTCATTCATGCTGCCGGAAACATCAATAGCAACACCAATGGCAATGCCCTCACCCGGAGTTCTCGTCGGACCGGCAGATTCATTGAGCATCTCCAGAAGCGGATTCATGAAAGGCATTTTTACTACAGGAGCAGGCTGTGCCGAAACGGGTGTACCGCGATGCCTGTTCCGTTTGGAACTGTTCATGAGATTGATCAGCACAAGAACAAATACAATGCCGAAAATAATGACCGGCAGATATTTGGCCGATCCCTTATTGTTGTTCGGGCGGATAGACATTGATTTCAACCCTCCTGTTCAGCGCATGGTTCATGGGATCTTTTGAATCGGCCGGTTTATTCCAGCCGACACCCTGTACGATAAACTTATTCGGATCAAATTTAAATTTGTCAATCAGCGACTGCTTGATCGCTTCTGCTCTGGCAAGGCTTAAATCCTTTACGGCCTCCATAGGAACACGTCCCTGCATGCTCGAATCCGTATGCCCCTCAATCAAAATAACGGCCCGGTCAAATTGCCCGGATAAACGAGCAACCTGTTCGAGTGTGGCATCCACGCCGGGATCATACAATTTTCCGGCGACAACATTGCCGAATTTATCCCGTGCGGCCTCATAGGGATTTGATGAATTCGGATAAAAATTAATCCGGATCGTCTGCGTCAGAATGGGCGATTCGGCCTGAATGACTTTATAACTGCCGGGAGTAAAGGTCGCGACGCTTTCGTCTTTTTGATAATCAAACGTCCCCGCCTTTTGCAGTTTTTGAATGACCGTAAAGTCCATCACCTGGTCAAACGGCACAGGGCTGTTAATTCTGCCAAGTTCCCGATACACATAGCTGGCATTCTGCCAGGTGCGTTCAAAGTTGGTAGGATTGGAAGCATTCAGGAAAAACTGAACATTCTCCGCAAAATTCGTCGGATGAGCGTCGTTTCTCATGCCCATGACTTCTTCGGGCTTCATTCCAAAGGCATCTGCCATCCATTTGGCGGCTTCCTCGGGCTTTTCCTTGACCAAATCCATGCCTTCGAAAATTCCCGCGACAAGCCCTTCCACAACTTCAGGATGATCCTTGGCAAAATCCGCACGGACGGCATACACGTCCGCGATCAGCTTATTGGATTCGGCAGTACTGCACAAAATCCGCGTGCCGGCAACACGGTCGGGAATATTATAGATATCAGGCGCCCACGACACGCAGGCATCCACAGATTTATCCGCGACAAAAGCCGCCGCGGCTTCAAATGCCGTCGCCGTATATTTGGCGCGAATATCAGCAGGCTTCATGCCGGCACTGAGCAGCAGCGAGGTCAAATAGTATTCACTCGGTGAATTTTGAGCCAGCGTGATGGTCTTGCCGCGTAAATCCGCAACGGACTTGATTGAATTTCGCACCACAATACCATCGCCTCCGTTGGACCAGTCAACCTGCTGAACAACACGCGGCGAGGTACGTGAATCTCTGATGAGTTCAGTCGCAAAAAGGACAATCATATCCGCAGTCCCCCATAAGGTATGCACTTCGCCGGCGGCAAAGGCATCGCGGGCGGTGACCGGATCGTCCATCAGAACCATCTCGAGTCGAAAACCATATTTCTTAAAGAAAACGCTTTCGTCATTGGGTTTTATTCCCTTATTAGCGGCAATGACGGGAAGCCATCCAGCCCAGACATTGTATGAAAAACGCAGAATCTTCTGATCGGCATCCCACTTGTACTGGCTGACTCCTTTAACCGCCGAAAGACGCTCGGCAGGAACATATTTATATTCCTTAACCGTCGTTACGCCGGTGGTATCCGGCTCTTCAACACGAGCGGCTTCCGTTTGCGGTGCTGCGTTTTCGCCCATGACGGGCAACTTTTGCTGAGCCATATAGCGATCCCAAACCATATAGGCGCCAAGACCGACCAGGCCGAAAATCAATAAGACCGAGATAATCATGCCAAAGGGTGTAATTTTACGTTCCTGCGATTCCATACGTCACCTTGTCCTTTCCCTGTTTCAATATTCAAACTCCCGCACCGTTAGCCTATCCATCCGGAATAGATAACTTAGCTTCCCTGACCGCTTTGTTGGGCGGGACCTATTTCCTTATTCATAATCGAGTCTTTGGGAGCCGGCGTTGCAGCCGCCTGAATGCCCTGGCTGGCCAGGAATTCCGCCAAGGCATTCTGTTCCAGCGCCTTGCGCTCGTTTTCCTTTTCACGAACATGCTCTATATCGACGATGTCCTTGGCGACCCTGGCCTTGCCGGCGGAAACCTCATACCGTTTGGCCAGCACCTCCTCAACCGTTTTCATCGTATCGCCCATGTCCCCGACCTTGAACGCCACATTTCCCAAGGCACTGGCCGCTTCGGCCTGAGCTTCCTTAATTTTGACCTG
>JAFGQP010000327.1 GCA_016935635.1 Sedimentisphaerales bacterium | reverse complement strand
CTCGGCAGAGAAGAAACGCAGGAAGCCGAAGTTGTCGCCCGCAAGTTCGCCCTCGAGCAGCTTAACATCCCCCAACAGAAGCTGGATCGCATGGTGGCCAGCGCCCGCGGGTATCAATATTCCAAAGTCACCACCTGCGTCTTCCATTTCTTCGACCCGGCCGTCTATCCCCAATGGCAGTCGATAACGACAATGCTCGGCGGCTTCCCGGACTATTTCCGCATCACCGTCGATATGGACGCCATGCAGGTCAGCAGCTACTACGCCGAGCCAACAAAAAAATAAGGTCTATAGTGAATTAAAAAGGGATGTAAGAGTAAAGTATGAGTAAGGAGCTAAAGACATGTTTAGATTATTCTGTGAGAGGATCAAAATTAAAATATGGGGCTGGCCGACACTGTTATTTTATGTAATACTTGTTGTGCATGGTTTTGTGTTTTGGCTGACATCGAGAAATACAAGCGAAGACACCTTTCTCGAATCTGGCAGTAAACACGAATGCCTGTTTGAATCGCTGTACGGTGTATTATTTATCACGTATCTTTGGGTGTTAAAGCATCGTTATAATAAACAGTGCGGAAAGCTGTCTTGTTTTACGAATAGTCTTTTGATTCTGCTGACGGGATTATTTATCCTGGGTATCGGGATAAGTGTGTATAAAATGATAAATGGCTAAAGTTGTGACTTTCAAAGAAATAGAATGATGATAAACCTTGACTGGATTGCTTGATATTGAAATAACTTACCATAAAGCTCATAAAGACCTTGAAGAAAAAACGTCCTGTTCTTCATGCTCTTCATGGTGCAGCATCAATCTCGTATAGCATTGAAATTAGTATAGAAATGAGGTCAATTTTGAAATCAAAGTGGTATTCCTGTGGTTTGCATTTTGAATGTATCGGCTGCGGCAACTGCTGTGCCGGGCCGGAAGAAGGCTATATCTGGATTTGTGCCGAAGAAATTGCCATGCTGGCCAAATATCTGGGCATGTCCGAGACCGATGTCCGCAAGCGTTTCATCAAACGCTCCGGCCTGCGCACGACTATTATCGAAGATAAGGCCAGCAAAGACTGCATCTTCCTGCAAAAGGGCGCCAATGGTCAGCGGGGCTGCGCCATCTACCCCGTCCGTCCCAACCAGTGCCGCACCTGGCCGTTCTGGAATTACAACCTCGCCACCCCCAACGACTGGAACGAAGCTGCCCAGCGCTGCCCCGGCATCAATCGCGGCCCGGAATTTTCCTTCGAGCAGATCGAAAAAATTCGTACTCAGAAAAAATGGTGGGAGTGAGTCGATTGTCGATTTTCAATTTTCAAATTTTGATTGAACAAAGACAGGCGATTGTTGATGCCGTTGGGGGACTGTATTCCCGGCTTGAAGCGATGCTGGCTTCTGTTCCCATGCCCTGCAAGGCCTGCGGCCAGTGCTGCGATTTCGAGTCCTTTGGCCATAGATTGTTCCTGACGCCGCCGGAATGGATTTATTTTCAGGCCGGCCTGACCCAAAACAACATCCCGCTGCTGCCGATGACCACCGGCGTCTGTCCCTATCGCAAAGACAGTAAATGCTCGGTCTATCTCTGGCGTTTCGCAGGCTGCCGCATCTTCAACTGTACCGGCGATGCCGACCTTCAAAGCCAACTCAGCGAAGAAGCCGTAGCTTTCTGCAAAAATCTTTGCATACAACATGGATTGGAGTATCGATATCTGGATTTAAAGACGGCATTGAATGGGGTGTCAACATAATGTCTGTATAAAGGAGCCAACCATGGCAATCCATAAACGACGCGTTCTCGGGATGATGCTGATGGGCCTTGCGGCCTGTGCAGCAGCCGACCAGAAAGTCCTCTTCGAAGAAATGCATGAGCGGCTTGCCAACCCCGAACGAGGCTTTTATCAATCCTTCGTCTTCACCGAAATCGCCGACATCCGCCCCCTTGAAGACCTGCGAGATGAGTATGTCACCCTGATTTACGGCAAAATTCCCGCCAATGACTTTCGCGACAAAGACCTGTCGCGGGAATTCCTGAACAAAATCGAATGGGGCTTTTACCGCACCCGCCAGGCTGGCCTGAAAGTCATCCTCTGCGTATCCTATAGCGATAAAATCGGCGACCCCGACGCCTCGCTGGACACCATCCTTCGCCATATCGACCAGCTCAAACCGCTTCTGCATGAAAATGCCGATGTCCTGCTGGCCGCCGAAGCCGGGTTTATCGGTCCCGACGGCCAGTGGCGCCACTGGCAAAACGGCGAAGAAACCACCGACAACTACAAGCGTATCCTCATGCGGCTGCTGGGGGCGATACCCCAGGACCGTATGGTTGTCCTGGCCCGTCCCCAATACAAACGCGACATCTTTCTGGCCAGGACCCTGACCGACAAACAGGCCTTCAGCGATGCTCCCATCGCCCGAGTCGGCTATTACAACAAGACCTTCCTGTCCGGCCCCGACGACGGTGGCGTCTATACCGACCAGATGCCGCGATGGGCATGGATCGACCACATCGGCGCCGAAACCCGCTTTGTCCCCTTCGGTGCCCGAGTTATCCGGCGCGACGTGCTCAACGATTGCCACAACACCTTTGACGAGATGGAACGGCTGCATTGTTCCTGGCTGAATTGGGATTGTCCCGCCGACATCCGCCGGCACTGGCAAAAGGGCGGTTGTCTGGACTCCATCGAACGACGACTGGGCTATTGTTTTGTCCTGCGCAGCATGACAGCAACCGATAACATCTCCCCTGATGACACCCTGTCGTTTGATATCCAAATCCGCCTGGATAACGTGGGTTTTGCCGCGCCGTTCAATCCCCGTCCGGCCCAACTGCTCCTCCGCTGTGGCGGTCGTGTTTATACCCAGCCGCTGGATGAAGACCCTCGTCTCTGGCTGCCGGGAAAACCGATTGTGATTCAGACCAATTTAAAAATCCCCGACGAATGCCTGGGCCGTACCGGCCGTCTCGAATTATGCCTGCCCGATGCCGCCCACTCCCTGCAGGATAATCCCCGCTATGCGATTCGATGTGCCAATACGAATGTATGGGACGAAACCACAGGCTCCAATATCCTGATCCGTCAACTGGAAATCCCCGGCCCCCGGGTTCAGATCAATACAAAATAACATCGGTATAATGGGATGGAGTTTTCGATCGCCAAAACCGCGGGGAATTACTGCGGTCGCGGGATGCCCATCTTGGGATGTCGCAGTTCAATAAAAGCCACGATATTCAGCAGCGTATTTTTGTTTTCACGATAAAAGGTATAAAGCGTTGTTAGCTTCTCGATATCGGAGGCCTCCAGTTGGCTGGCGGACTTGCCCATCGGTGCTCCCCAGTTGACCTGCGTCTTGCCGTCTCGCAGCCGCAGCACAATCTGCGGAGCTGACGTGCCCTGTTTTGCGTTGAAGTTGCTGACATCAATCTCACTGATTTCGCTGCTCAGCGGCTTTTCTTTCGAGACCTTCTCATCCATCTGCCGCAGCGCCGCGATCAGCTTCAATGCCGCCGCCACATCCGACGCATACCAGGTTTTGCCCGCCGACGGGGCCATCTTGTCGGCAAACCCCTTGATCTCGATCAGCGGTGGTTTCTTGATCTCCACATGATCCAGCACAAACACCGTGTTGACCTCATCGGGATTATCCCCGCACAGCGGATCGCCGGGTGCCGGCAGTCCCACATAACAGATCTGCCCTTTGGAGGTCTTGATAATCGCCTGGGGTTCCCGGTACTGCGCTTCGACCATCACATTATGCGTTGTCGTCCGCACATGCACATTGTACAGCCACGGCAGCTCGACCAGCCGCTGGCCGACGGCATCGGCTATGCCTTCTTTGAGCTCAAACTGTCCGCCGCCGGCAGCCGCCGACAGCTTCTTTTTCATTCCTTCGGTAAATGCCCATTCCGGCGCGTTGATAAACTCAAGCGATCCGTAAACCGGTGCCTCCGCCCGTCGGGCATGAACATATTTTTCCATGTAGAAAAAACCGACCACCAGCCCCGCCGGCAGCAGCGGCAGAAAAATACTCAGTGCCGCAATCTTGATGCGCCGGTACAACTGCTCGCGTTTTTCCTCACGGGCAGCGCGGCTTTCCTTGCGCTTGGGCCAACTGAACCAGTCGCGCCAGCTTTTACCGCTTCTCGGTTTTTTAATTTTTTTCTTAGCCACTTATTTTTATACTGTCCCTACTTGAAATTTCCTGTTTCGTCGCGGCTAAAAAGCTTTCAGCCGCCAGCTTCCAGCAACCGCATTATCACCGCGGCTGCGTAGGGTAACGTTACCCCGTGAGTACGCGCGGCATAAAACGGCCTGTGGCCGTCGCGGAATAATCATACCCGTTGGGTATACTTTTTGATAATTTATGGTTCAACTCCCAAAAAGTTGGTTATTTTGTTAAGCCACGAAAGCCTGTTTGACCTTTAACGCAAAGTATTCTGAATCATG
>JAFGQP010000326.1 GCA_016935635.1 Sedimentisphaerales bacterium | reverse complement strand
TGATAAAAGCACGCGGGTGGATTATGGAGATTTTTCGATATTGTCATCGCAGTGGATGTCGGCACCGGGTGTTCCGTCGGCGGATATAGCCGAATTCAACAATCTGGTTGAACCCAACGACCTGCTGATGCTTACAGAAAATTGGTTAATTGAATAATAAAGCATACAATTGTATCAAAAATAAGGTTTGACGGCAAAGATAAAAGTGGGCTGATAAGATATGATCTATTCAGTAAAACAGACTTAATGAAACGACAAATCATGATAAAAAAAACCGTATTTATCACGAGTATTAGTGCTCTATTTATTTTATCGGCCTGTTGTGCTGAACAAATGGAAAAGAGAAGCCGACCAGACCTTCGGGAAGAACGCTTGGAATGGTTTCAGGATCAGCGATACGGGATGTTTATTCATTGGGGTCCTTCGGTGATTCATGGAGGCAAGTATTCTTCGTCGGAGCTGAGCTGGTCGCGAGGAGGAAATCCGCCGGATGCCTGGTGTGGGGGCGGACCAATTCCGGAGCCTGTTTATGATGATTCCTTCCGACAATTTGACCCAAAGGAGTATAATCCTGAACAATGGGTTCAACTGGCCAAAGAGTCCGGTATGCGATACATGGTCATGACGGCACGCCATCATGACGGGTTCAGTATGTTTGATACACACTATTCTGATTTTAAGATTACCCATCCGGAGAGTGCTTACCGTCAGCGGATTGCCAAGGAGAACCCTGATCTAACAGATAAGGAGATTGACCGCAAAGCGGATGTCATACGTCAGTTTGCTGATGCTGTTCATGCTGGCGGCTTGGGGCTGGGTATTTATTATTCCGAACCGGACTGGTTTCGTGAAGATTACCGCATTGCGCTGACCGGTAAGAACAAGGCAGGCAAGGAGGTCTCTGCAGCGGCGCGCCAGGCGGCAAAAAAGAGCTACCAGGATTTCATGCATGCTCAGTTGGAGGAACTGACGACGCAATATGGGCGGGTGGATATTCTCTGGTTCGATGCGATCAAACCCTCGCAGGTGGCTGAACATGGCTGGCAAGCCCTGTGGATTCGGCGGGATACCTGGGATATGATCCGCAGAAACCAGCCGAGCATGCTGATCAACGACCGGCATGGATTTGAACCGGATTACCGCACCCCGGAGGGATCGGATGCGCAGTATATTCCCGGAATTGTCCAGGAGTCCTGCCAGCACCTTGGCCGCCAATGGGCCTGGTCGCCGGACGATCGGGCTCCTTCGCTGAAGTGGGTTATTGACCGGCTTATTATCAATGCTTCTCGGAATAGTAATATATTGATGAATTTGGGCCCGTCGCCGGAAGGTGTTTTTGACGCCAAACAGGCCGATCTCATTCGTGCGGTCGGGCAGTGGTTAGGTGAACGCGGCCAGACCTTCTATGGAACCCGCGGTGGACCGGTTATTAATGATGGAAAAGATCCGTCTTTTGTCACTATGCATAAAGATGGCCTAATTTTTGTGCATGTCCTGCATAGCGATTTAGGGCGAACAGAAATATGCCTGCCCGGTGTTAAAGTCAGCAAGGTTTATTTATTTGATCATCCGGAGCAACAGATAGTATTTCGGCATGACAGCAATACGGCATATATTCGCATGCCGGAGTTGATGGATCCAACGGACGAGATATTTGTTCTCGAAGTAAAATGATTCATCCGCCCGGGAAATTTTAATGACAACGATAGAGACGTCGTGTTGCACAAGCAATAACGCGTTTCACAACCTGCGGAAAACCGTGTTTATAATACTGAAAACAGGCACTATTTTGGCTTATAAAATGGTTTGCAGCGGAACTGATGCTCATCTGATATCGCGATCGTGGAAGTGAACGTACCGTACACAGATGGAATTATTTCTCTTGATTCTGCCATTTTTGTACAATAGGATATGGCCGCTGACGGATAGTCAAGAGACAATTTGGGTATCTTCCGTGGTCAAGGAAAGTGCAACTTTATGATGGACACGTATGTATACTCAACGGATAGGATTATTCCGCGAACAAAAGAATCAAGTGGTTGAAGCTGCTATACTTAGCCGTGCCGAAACGGAAAATTTCAAGCAGGATCAATATAATGAGCAGGCAAGTGAATATCTAAGAATTAATCATGTCTAAAAATCCACACATTTTATTGCTTTTAGAGGCATCGCGTGAATACGGCAGAGCGCTTTTGAGAGGAATTGCCAGGTACTCATCGCTTTACGGTCCGTGGACCATGGAAAGGGAAATTCCGTTTTACCTGACCCGGCAGGAAGGGGGCAATAAAGTTAAGAAACCCTGCAAATGGCTGGCTGACGGGATTATCACCCGAGACAGCCGGGAAATCAGAGCACTCCTGTCGATACCGGTCCCGGTCATCTATGCCAGCTATTTAGATGAGAATACTCCGAATATATCGCGTATCTTGACGGCTGACGAAGAGATTGCAAAACTTGGAGCCATGCATTTTCTGCAACGCGGCTTTCGAACTTTTGGCTATATAGGGTATGACAATATGTACTGGTCTCGCAATCGCGGGAAGTATTTTTGTCAGGAAATCCAGCGTCATCATTACCAGGTGTATTGTTTTCAGCAATCCGATAAAAAAGCAGACAGGCAATGGGCTCAGGAGCAGTTTTTGCTGGCCGACTGGCTGAGTTCGCTGCCAAAGCCCTGTGCGGTTTTTTGCTGTAATGATGACCGGGCTGAACAGGTACTGGCAGCGTGTCGTTTTGTCGGCCTCCAGGTCCCAGAAAATATAGCTGTTCTGGGCGTAGACAATGATGATATCATCTGTTCCCTGGCAAATCCCCCCATTTCCAGCATCGCTCTGAATATCGAAAATGCCGGCTTCCGGGCGGCACAATTGCTGGATCAGATGATGTCTGGAAAACAAACGGAATCACAAACCATTATCGTTGAGCCCCGTACTGTAGTGACGCGTCAGTCGTCGGATGTTTCAGCTATTGAAGATAAAGATGTTGCTGAGGCGGTTTCTTACATCCGCCATCATTGCAATGAGCCAATCCAAGTCAGTGATGTACTGCGGGCAGTATCGATTTCCCGGCGATCCATTTATGATAAGTTCAAGCGAGAACTGCAGTGCAGCATCTATGCGTTTATTAAAAATAGACGAATTGAGCAAATCGGACGATTATTGTCTGAAACCGACATTCCTGTCTCTCAAATTGCCCTGAAAATGGGTTTTCACAGTGCCGATCATATCGCTCAGTATTTTCGTTCACAAAAAGGGATGAATCCTCTCGATTACAGAAAACAGTTCAGTGTGAACACATCAAATCCATAGTTCGACCTAAAAGGCCCAGAATCCGGCGATACTGGACATATTTTGATCAAATTCGTTTTAACGCTTGAAAAAGTTGATAGGTTAAGATTTTCTTTGACTTTGAATTTGAGACATGTGGCGAAGGACGAACAGAAAAAGTATGGCCTTACGGCGTATCGCATTGCCAAGACGCTCGGATTGCTTCCCCGTATAGCACTTCATTAGTTTGGTAATAGACCATATACCATACATCTGCCGGCAGCTTAAAACTTTAAATACTAGAGACTTATGTCTTTCAAAGATTTGAAGCAATCTGCTTTATTTCAGGAGATCTGCATTTTCAAGGAAGTCCATGCAACGCCCATGCGGCAATTTAATGATCTTATAGAATAAATCAGCAGGCAGGGATTGCACATAATTGCGGTTTTAAGAGACGAAGGTGCGTTTACTTGGGGCGATGTTTTGCGGATAATAAATAAATGATAAATTCTAATGAAAGAATCCTTATATGACCAATGCCCAGACAAAACGTGAAATTAAAGGTTTTACCTTAATTGAGTTGTTGGTTGTCATCGCCGTTATCGCCATGCTTTTGGCTATTATCACACCGGCCTTAAAAAAGGCCAAAGACTCTGCCAGAAGTATTACCTGCCGCAGCAGTCTTAGGCAGATGGGTATTGGATTTAGCTCCTACTATGCCGAAAATAACGATGAGGCGCTCTATTCGGCCGGAGGTGAGGACTTTTGGTTTTTGCAGATTGCTCCTTATTTGGGTGACGGAAAAATGAAAACTGGGGGCCTGGCGGAAGAAGAACTCAGGTCTACCATGCAGATTCTCAAATGCCCGATGACAAAGGCCCCCGAAGATGCCGGGGCAGGTGCTTATTTTGGCAATGCCCGTGAGCAATACCGTTATGCATATGGTCAGGTAGCAGGCAGCTATACAATTAATGCCTGGGTCGGCGGCTGGGATTATAAAATCAATCCGAAATTGGGTCATGTTAATGACGCCCAGGCCCGTGAAAATCTCATGCGATCCTACCGTGAGAAAAGTTCCAGTCGCAACCGAGCGGATGTTCCGATTGTGGCAGAAGGAATTTGGGTGGACACATATCCGGAAGATACTGACCAAACGCCGGATAAATGGCCTGCCGGCAAAGATCTTTCAACCGGAAATATTAATGGTGACATCGGACTGGGACGTATAATAACCAATCGTCATGGCATGAGTACCAACTTGTTGTATTGTGATGGCCATGTCGCTTCAACTCAGCTTGACACTTTATGGGCCCAGCAGTGGCATAAGAAATTTATGAAACGTTATGAGGTGACAATCACAAAACGATAAAGAAATGCAATCTGAATATGAAGTGTATGTGACAAGGATGAGTGAATTGTGACGAGATTCAAAAGTGTGTTGTAAAAAAAAACGAATAATTAATGTGTTGTGGAGGATCGAAAGATGAAAAAAATGATGGTAGTTGCAGCAGTAGCGTTGTTGAGTATGATGGCGCAGGCAAACATGATCACCAATAACCCGGAGTTTGATGGGGTAGCATGGCAGTACACCGTGCCCGGCTGGGGTGTCTGGGCCGATGGTGTTTTTGACGGTGGCGGCGGATCAGGTGGTTCATTAGCTCTCGGTTGGAGTGATGGCAAGGTGGTCTGGCAGGCAGCAGAACATCTCGTTCAGGCTGACACTGTGTACACCCTGAGCGCAGTTGTTCAGACCCGGCCCGATGACGGCGGTCAAGCTGAAGGAGGACAGTTGATTATTCAGGATGCGGATGCCGGATGGACAGACGTTATCCGGCAGGACTTCTGGTTCTCGGACCTCGGTGACACCTATGGGGCAGCGGGAAAATGGCGTACGGTTTCAATACAGATGGATTCCGCCGTTTACACCAGTACAGTAGGTCATAAGCTGGGTGTTGCGATTGCATTGCGTGAAGATGGACGCTGGAACGTTGGAAATCCAGACACGGATCCCTATGGATTTTTGTATGTTGACAGCATGACCCTGGTTCCCGAACCGGCTACGATGGCTTTGCTGGGTCTTGGCGCCCTGGTTTCTCTGCGGAAACGCAAATAATCATCACTCCGAGTTAATGGCCGTTCCTGGTTTATGAAACAGAACAGGAATGACCTTGAATAAGCTGTTTCAGGTAGGATTTCAGGAGAAATGAAAATGAAAAAAATGGTAGTTTTAGTAATGCTTCTGATGGCAGCCATGCCGCTATTGGCAAGAAACATTGTTAAAAATGGAGAGTTTACCGACGGCCTGACCGACTGGAGCAACTGGGCTAATGGAGCCTGGGCCAATCCCGGCGAAACAGGAACAGGAACGATCGCTTTTGGCTGGGTTGATGAAGCCACTTTCGGACAGGTTACCGGTCACCTGATTAAATCCAATACCAAGTACACCATGACGGTGACGCTCAAAACCATCAATCAGTCCGGCGGTCAAGCCGAAGGCGTTGTTCTGATTATGCAGGATGCGACTGCTGGTTATACAGACATTGTCCGCGAAAGACATTGGTTCCCCGACACGTATAATTTCGGCGGATCTCCGTTTGGCGCGCAGAGTCCCTGGCTGCAGTACTCCCTGACATTTGATTCGTCTGTCATGACCGGCACCGTCGGTCACGACCTGTTGGTGGCTATTGCCATCGGAGACGACGGACGCTGGGATGCTTACGGCAATCTGTTCCTCGACAGTGTTGTCGTAAACATTGAAGAAGCCGAAGATCCTCAGCCTGCCAACGGAGCAACCGTTCCGGACAGCACCTCGGAACTGTCGTGGGTCAATCCGGTAGATACCAGCAAGTGTGATGTCTGGTTTGGTGCCGGCGATGCCAATGAACTGGATTATAAATCAAAATTAACTAAGTATGAAATTACAGGCACCCATGTGATTCAGCCTCCGGCCCGGCAAACCCTTGCAATGCCCGAACCCCTGGCAGGGGACAAGTATACCTGGGTTGTGAACTGCTATCGCGGTATTCCGCTGCCGACTGAACCCAATCTGCCTGGCGTTTTCTGGTCATTCAATGCAACGCCGCTTCCGCTGATCCAGAGTGATCCGTCCAATCAACTGGTCGCTCCAGCCGCAAGCGCCTCATTTACGGCGACCTTTACCAGCAGCAACACGGCAACGGCCAAATGGTTCAAAGAAGCCGGTGAAACCGATGTCGAAGTGGCAGCCGGCGGCGATGTGACGATTACCACATCCAATGTCGGATCTCTTTACACCTCGACGCTTTCAATTGCAAATGTTGAAATGGCCGACGAAGGCCAGTATTACTGTCAGGCAGCCAATGTCGGCACTACTGTTTCAGCCGCGGCTAATCTGGCGGTCAAACGGCAGATGGCCTACTGGACCATGGACAGCAAAGACGGCGGAACCTATGCCGATAGCAGCTCCGAAGGCCACAACGCCACCATTATCAATGATCCGAATATTCTGACAGGTGTGAAAAATGGTGCTGCAGAGATCTCTCCGCTTGCAGGTGTTGGTAACGCCGGAACATGGAATCCTTCAGCCCTGTCCGGACAACTCACTGTTTCCATGTGGATTAAGTGGGCCGGCGCCGGCGGCAATCAGATTCTTATTTCCAAGGCCAATCACTGGCAGAATCCTGGTGTTTACTGGGAAATCGGTTGCGGGAGTTCAGGCAACTTATTTGTTCTCGGCGGTTCCAGCCAAGTCGGTTTGCCGGGATCAACACTGAAAGCAGGCGAATGGCAGTTCGTCACTTTCTCCTTTGACGGCACCAACGGTTCTCTCTATGTTGCCAGTGTCAATGACAGCGGCAATACTCTTATCAGAGATACGGGTTCTTTTGTCCTTGGTGATACTCCGGATGCGATTTTATGGATTGGTGCACGCGGTACGTCAGACGCTTCGGTTCCTCCTGTCATTAGTCCGACCGAGGAATTCTCTGGTTTGATTGACGATGTTCAGATCTTAAACTACAGCATGGATGTTCGTGGCGTCGTGGATATGTATAACGCTGTGATCGATCCCGACAAGAATTTCTGCATCGATGAATATGCCTCCGCCGCGGATCTGGTCAATGACTGCAAGATAGATATGGCTGATTTTGTGGAAATGGCCAAAGTATGGCTGGATTGCGGCTTGTATCCGGTTTGCCCGTAAACCGCTGTTGTAATTGATTGGTGCACCTTTTGAAAATATTAATGTCAAGGCGGGCTTCAGCAATAGCGAGGCCCGCCTTTTTTTCAAAAATAGTGCAATTCATGCTTTATTAAGATAAATTATTTTTATAAATGAGCAGCAATATGAGACATGCGATAGACCAAGAAAAGTTCAAAGTGCCTGATAAAATGCCGAGATATGACAAAGTCATAAGAAAACATGTAGTGAAGCAAGGGCTTTCGTCACGCCAGCGCCTTCAAGCGGTCCTGGATCATAAACCGGTGGATCGGCTCTGTGTGGATATCGGAGCAGGCGGGCAGACTGGCATGGGTTGCTGCGCGGTGCATCGGCTTCGCGAAGCAGTTCTGGGCAGGACAGGCCACAAGGTCAAAGTAACCGAACTGTATCAGATGCTCGGAGAAATCGACGAGCAGTTGATACAGGCCCTGAAACTGGATGTGGTCGGGGTGCATCCGCCGTGCGATATGTTCGGCATCCGCCAGGAAAAATGGAAGCCCTTTACCATGCCGGTAGACGGAACCGAAGTGCTGGTGCCGGGTGATTTTAACTATACCAAAGACGGCAACGGGGATTTGCTGATGTATCCGGAAGGAGATACGTCAGTGCCGCCCTGTGCCAAAATGCCCAAAGGCAGTTACTTCTGGGATGCACTGGATCGTCAGCGGGTGATTGATGAGAGCAAGCTTAATCCGATGGATAACTGTGAAGAATTCGGCATTATGTCTGATGCGGATGTGGAATATTTCAAAAATAAAGTCGACTGGTATTACGAGAATACTGATGCGGGAATTTACTTGACGTTCCCGGGGTTGGCCTTTGGCGATATTGCCCTGGTGCCGGCGCCCTGGATGAAGCATCCCAAGGGTATTCGCGATGTTGAAGAGTGGTATATTTCCACTGCGATACGGAGGGATTATGTTTATAAGGTATTTGAAAAACAGTGCGAAATCGGGCTGAAAAATATTGAAAAGTTAGCTCCCGTTGTGAAGGATAAAGTGCAGGTAGTTTTTGTCAGCGGGACGGATTTCGGTTGCCAGCGGGGACCTTTTATCTCCCCGCAGGCCTATCGGGATCTCTATAAACCGTTTCAAAAAGTGATCAACGATAAAATACACGAATTAACCAATTGGAAAATTTTTATTCATTCCTGCGGTTCGATTTATCAATTAATTCCGGATATGATTGAGGCTGGTTTTGAGGTCCTCAATCCGGTCCAGTGCTCTGCCGAAGAGATGGACCCTGTTCGTCTCAAAAGGGAATTTGGTGACCAGTTGGTCTTCTGGGGCGGAGGTGTGGATACCCAGAAAACCCTGCCGTTTGGTACCCCTGAAGAAGTGTATAACGAGGTTAGAGAAAGAATTGACCTGTTCGGTGCAAACGGAGGATTTGTTTTTAATAGTATTCATAATATCCAGAGTAACATTCCGACCGAGAATATTTTAGCTTTGATCCAGGCAGTAAATGACGCCAGAAAATAGGCAAGATATACTTGTATTGTATATTCATAAAAGCGTCAGTAATAACCAGAGAAAGGGATGCTCATATCTATGAAGCCGTATATTATTCTAGTCTATATATTTTATGTGATGAGTTCGGTGTTACTTGCGGCTGATGTTATTGACCTGTCGGGAGATTGGCGTTTTGCCATGGATGTGTCCGATGCAGGCTTGCAGAGGCAATGGTATAAAGCATTGCTGCCCGGCGGTGAGATACTGTGCCTGCCCGGATCCATGCAGTCGCAGGGATTCGGCAGTGACCCCGGTCCTTCGACGCCATGGGTGGGCGATATCCGTGAATCGGAATTGAAAAAGCTGAAGTATGCTCCGTATCGTTCGGCGAATAATTTTAAAATGCCATTCTGGCTGCAGCCGGATAAGTATTATAAAGGGGCCGCATGGTATCAAAAAAACGTGAAGATTCCGAGTTTCTGGGTGGGTAAACATATTACACTGACACTGGAACGGCCGCACTGGGAAACGCGCGTGTGGGTGGATGAGTCCGCGGCCGGTTCGATTAATTATTTGTCTGTGCCGCATACGTACGATTTGAGTGAACTCTTGACCCCCGGTGAGCACACGCTGACAATTCGTGTGGATAATCGGATGATCATAAATGTCGGGCCTAATTCACACAGCATTTCGGACCATACACAATCCAACTGGAACGGTATTGTTGGTGCTATTACATTAAAAGCTCAACCCGCGGCCTATATTGCGGATGTTCAGGTTTATCCGGATCTGGAACAAAGGGCCGTCAAAGTGATAACGCATGTCATAAGTCGTTCGGAAAATAGAAAGGCGGGCCAGCTTGAATACCGGATTGACATTGAAGGGGCAAAAACATCGACTTATCTAATAAAGGATGTCCAACTCACGTCTGCCGGCAAAATTTATGAATGCTTAATTCCAATGGCTAAATCCATCCGGATTTGGAATGAGTTTAATCCGAATTTGTATACGTTGAAAACAGCACTAAAGACAGACGGTTTGAGCGATGAATATGTGACGACGTTTGGAATGCGCCAGATCGCACTTGAGGGCAGCCGGATTATGCTCAACGGCAGGCGAATCTTCATGCGCGGGACGCTGGAATGCTGTATTTTTCCGAAGACGGGCTATCCGCCGACGGATGTTGCCTCCTGGAAGCGGATTATAAACATCTGTAAATCCCACGGGCTGAACCATATCCGCTTTCATTCATGGTGTCCGCCGGAAGCAGCATTTATTGCTGCCGACGAATTGGGCTTTTACTATCAGGTGGAATGCTCTTCCTGGGCCAACCAGGGGATTGGCTTGGGAAATGGTCAGCCAATTGACCAATGGATTTATGATGAAGCGGACGCTGTTTTGAGGGCCTATGGAAACCACCCGTCTTTTGTGCTGTTTGCTTATGGCAATGAACCGGCCGGACCTGAAAACGGCGGCGTATTTCTTCGAAAATGGGTTTCTCATTACAAGCAAAAAGATGCCCGTCGCCTTGTGACCAGCGGTTCGGGATGGCCGTTGATCGAGCCCAGTCACTACCATGTTGACCCTTCACCCCGTATTCAGCAGTGGGGACAGCAGCTCGACAGCCGCATTAACAGCGAGGCCCCCGAAACAGTGACCGATTATCGTGACTACGTCAAACGGTACCCGATGCAATCGATCATTTCACATGAAATCGGTCAGTGGTGTGTCTATCCCAATTTCGAGGAAATAAAGAAGTATACAGGGATTTTGAAAGCAAAAAATTTTGAAGTATTTCGTGATTTTCTTAAGGGCAGGCACATGCTGGATCAGGCCCATAATTTCCTGATGGCCTCAGGAAAATTGCAGGTGCTTTGTTATAAAGAAGATATCGAATCCGCTCT
>JAFGQP010000325.1 GCA_016935635.1 Sedimentisphaerales bacterium | reverse complement strand
CCGAGGAACTGGATGACCAGACTGTCGAATTTCTTAAAAAGGGTGGCAGGGTGCTCGTGACTCCTCCGGCCTATCGGCTCAAGGCCGGTACGCTGGGGACATTCCGGCCCATTTTCTGGAATCGAATTACCTTTGCTTCGCAGCCGGAACACACGCTGGGGATTTTGTGCGACCCAGCCCACCCGGCCTTTGCGGATTTCCCGACCGATTTTTATTCCAACTGGCAGTGGCAGGACCTGCTGGATCATTCCAGGCCGATGGTTCTGGATGAGCTGGATGGGTCTATCGTTCCTCTTGTGCGGTCGATTGATGACTGGAATCTGTGCCGCAAGCTGGCGGTGCTGTTTGAGGTGAATGTCGGTAAAGGCAGGCTGCTGCTGTGCAGTATGGATATTCGTAACGACCTCGACAAGCGTCCCGTCGCCCGGCAATTGCGTTACAGCCTGCTGCGATATATGGACTCGGATGCGTTTAAGCCAGCAGCTTCGGTTTCTGTTGAGGCTATCAGAGGATTATTCCAGAAGCCCAGTGCCATGCAGTCGCTGCAGGCCAGGATTGTGTTCGTTGACAGCCAGGAACCGGGGTATGAAGGCAGTAAGGCCATCGATGGTGATCCTGCGACGATGTGGCACACGGCCTGGACCGAGGATAAAAAGCCGTATCCTCACGAAATCCGGATTGAGTTAGCCAAAGACGTCGAAATCTACGGATTCAACTGCCTGCTTCGTCAGGATGGCAATCGCAATGGCCGCGTGGCTGAATACGCATGTTATGTCAGTCCAGATGGTAAGAACTGGGCAACACCTGCTGCCAAAGGCGTCCTGAAAGAAGAGCCTGTGCGTTTTGAAAAGCCCATCAGAGGCCGGTTCTTCCGCTTTGTCGCCCTGAAGGGATACAATAACGACCCCTTTGCCTCGGTTGCTGAGCTGGAATTGGTCCTGGAATAAAGCAAAAAAAGACAGATTTTGGTTTTGATTTTCAATAGAGGTTGACAGGTTCTTCGAACAGAGTGATAATATCCACTATGAAAGGGAGACTGTTCAATAGTAGGCTTAATCCGAAAGGAGGTCACTATGACCGCACCAAAAGAGGGTATGTCATGTCAGAATTGCATGTATTATGAAAAGGTCGGACAAGGCTATGGCGACTGTCACCGCTATGCCCCCAGACCGAATTCCAGCTTTTATGTCCCGCGGGCAGAAGGTGTTGGTTCAATTAAGACCGACATCCACTGGCCCAAGGTCTTCGACGCCAACTGGTGCGGAGAATTCCAGATCAAACAGTGATGTTATATTTTGTGATATAGAAAATCCGGCAGGGTCTTTTGTATCCAGGCAATCAATCGCCAGCGGCGGGTAATGTAGGCGCGTTTTTTCTTTTTGCAGATGGCCTGATAAATCTGCCGGGCGGCCTTGTCCACCGGGGCACGCCAGAACACATAATCACCCTGGGCCATGGCTGTATCGACAAAGCCGGGCTGGATGTCGGTGATGGTGATGGCTCGTTTTTTGTGGCGGACCTTGTGACGAAGGCCTTCGAGATAGGTTGACAAAAATGCCTTGGAGGCTGGATAGGTTGGGACATACCGGCTGCCCCGTAATGCGGCGATGGAGGAGATGCCGACCAGGTGGCCGTGACCCTGTCTGAAAAAGACATGCATGGCGGCGTTGGCGATGGCGACACAGCCGCTGACATTCACGGCGATGATAGTCTGATCCATGGACCAGTCCAGCTCTTCATTGCGTTTACCGGTGCCGGAATTGACAATCACCAGGTCCACCCCGTCCATTTTTTCCACCATGGCGTTGAAGATGGCCCGGGCCTGTTCAGGTTCGGAGAGGTCCATGAATTCGGCCAGATAGGAGTCCGGCCGGGAGGCACGAAGCTCCTCCAGCAGTTTCACCCGCCGGCCTGTGATGCCGACATAATAGCCGTTGTCGGCCAGCACTTGTGCCAGTGCCCGGCCAATGCCGGAGGTTGCACCGATAATAATTGCTTTGGGTTTCATGCCGGCAGTGTAATGGATTTAAGTCGTGATGAAAAGAAAAATGCGGGATTCCGCTACACGCGCGGCAGATGAACGGTAACGGTGGTGCCTTTGCCGGGGGTACTGTCCAGACGAAGGGAGACATTGTTCAGCGACAGCAGCCGCTGGGCATGCGCCAGCCCCATGCCGCGTTTGCGTCCGGCCGGTTTGGCTGAAAAGAACGGTTTGGCGGCCTGGCGCAAGGTCGACTCATCCATGCCGCAGCCGGAGTCGCTGATACGGATTTCAACGAGGTTGTTCTCGCTTGGTACGTGCCCTTCAATCGTGATGGGGCCGCTGTCCTGGCCGGTGTATGACTCCACGGCATTGGACAGGATGTGGCACAATGCCTGGATGGCCTGGGTTTTATCCACGAAGACATCAGGCAATTGTTCGATATCCTTCAGTGTGACTGCCAGTTGCGGCAGGTTATGAAGCCGAGCGGTTTTTTCGATTGCTTCCGACACCAGTGCCGCCGGTGCGACCAGGTGCTTATAGGGTTCACGCGGGCGGGCAAAACTCATCAGGTCGGTGATCATGTCCGAGATGTCCTGAGTTCGCTGGAAAATCTGATCGAGAATCTGTTTTTTGTCAGGGTCGCTTTCCGACTGCATCAGCAGTTGGGCGCGACCGGAAATCACCGCCAGCGGATTGTTCAGTTCATGGGCGGCACCGGCGGCCATTTCCGCCACAGCCGACAGCGAGCGAGCTTCGGTCAGGTCCCGGTCGGTGGTGCGCAGCTTGTCCATCAAATCCACCAGGCGTTCGGTCTGTTCCCGCTGGGCGCGGAAGGCCTTGCTGGCTGAGATCGCGGAGGCCCCGATCGAACAGAGCATCTGCAGGGTTTCGGTCGGCAGGTCGGTATCGCTCTCGAACAGGGCCGCTGCCAGGGGCTTTCCCGACAGCAGCAAGGGGGCCGCAACGGTACGTGCCGGGGCCAGTCGGCGGATCTGTTCAAGGCACCAGCCGAAGGTTTCGGCGGCGCGGATAATTTTAAATCCTTCACCGAAAGGATTGTTTTTCAGATTGGCTGTATCCGGGCTCGAAAGCAGGGCTGCTTCCGTGATGCCGTCTGCATCGGCAATGGCAATCTCCACCGGGTCTGTATGCTGTTCGGGCCACAGCAGGATGAGTACGGAGCCGGTGTGCAGAGTCTGCTGGAGGCATCGTGCAAATTGGCCGGCGACCTGGTCGGGACTGCTGCCTGTGGACAGCGTGTTCAAAAACTGCTGAACGGGGTCGGCAAACAAAGCTGCGTCGAAACTGCGGCGGCTCTGCTGAACCATTGAGCTGTTGTCGCGGGCCAGCTTCGCCGCGGCCAGATGAATCATTTCGTAATAGTCTTGTGCCCGGTCCATGTTGCTTAATCCCAGCGGCTTGCTCTTTTGTTCGACCTGTTCGGGCAACTGGACCATGATCTGACTGATCTGTTGAGCGTTTAAGCCGAGCAGCTTAGTCAGCAGGGTATTCTGTTCAGGCGTTTCATAACTGCCGGACTGGCCGATGCCGGATTTGCGGGCCAGTTCATCAGCCAGCATAGTAACCATGACCAGTTTGCCGTAGGGCATTTCCGATAAGATGCGGGGGTCGGCGTGATGCAGCCATATCGCCTGGACAATCGGCTCGGGCAGATGCCATTTTTCGGCCAGGCGTTTGCCCAGCAGGGCGTGAGTCAGGCCGAGATTGTCCTGTTCGACAGTAGTGAGGTTTTGTTTTTTCTGGGCGGCCTGCAGGACAAGCTGCTCAAAACTTTTGGGCATGACCTCATCAAGGGCGGTCTTGCCGATATCATGGAGCAAGCCGGCGGTAAAGGCCAGCTTGCGTTGGGTTTCATCGAGGGCCAGTTCAGCAATCAGCGACGCACAGCAGGCCGTTGCAAGGGCATGCAGCGCCATCTGGCGCCGGGGAAGAGGACGGGTGCTGTCGGCATCGGTCGGGCAGTCGAAGGCCTGGACCACTTTAACCGAAAGAACGGCATCCCGCAGTGCCGGCGAGGGCAGTTCGTCGATAACCTCGGCCAGGGGTTTGGAGCCATCGGTGCCCAGAACTCCCAGACGTGCGGCCAAGGCCAGAACGCTGGCGGTCATGGCACTGTCGGCTTCGATAATCTGTGCCATCTCACCGGTCTGGAATGGCTCTTTGAGTATGCAGGGCAATATCCCCCCTGCAACCTGCGGCAGGGTGGACAGCGTATTTAATTGGCGTATGATCAGTTCAACCTGACGCGCCACGGATGTTTTATCTACCGATTCGGACATGGATTACGCTTGTGACAAACGGGCCAGCTTATCAACCAGTTCAGCAATATTAAACGGCTTCTTGATGAAATCTGCCGCGCCTGAATGCAGCAGCTCATCGATTTCACTCTGGTTGACAACACCGCTGACAATAATGATCTGGGTGTTGGAGAAATCGGGATTCTTTTTGATGGTCCGACAGACGATATTGCCGTTGACATCGGGCAGCATATAGTCCAGCAGGATAACATCCGGCCGGAACTGCTGCGTCATCAGGCCCGCGTCGTAACCGCTGGATGCGGTACGCACTTCAAATCGGCCGTCTCGTGTCAGCACATCCACCAGCAGCTCAACGATTTCCGTATCATCATCAACGATGAGCACTTTCTTTTTGCCTGCAACAGAAAGGTTGGCCAGCGGGATGTTGTTTTCTTTCATGAATTTGATGAGACTTTCCCGCGGGATGCGACGGAACTTTGAGCCGGGGACGCGAAATCCTTCCAGTTTGCCGGCGTCAAAACAGCGGATAATGGTTTGCTGGCTGACCTTGCAGATATCAGCGGCTTCACCGGTGGTAAATAGATCTTTAATTTTTTCCATCCTTTGGCACTCCATAATGACCGATATGACCCAGTTTCTTTGTTTTGCCCATTTTAACTGTTTGGCTGGCAACAAGTCAAGGATTAAAAAACACGAAAAATAGTCAAAATATAAAAATTTTTATCGGAGCTGTTCTGTCGATTGAAAGGGGAGCTGAATACTCTTTTTTCGGAAAGTCAGTGGAGTCATGCCGGTGTACTTCTTAAATACCCGACAAAAAAAGAAGGGATTTTCGTATCCACATCGGGCGGCTATCTCTTTGCCCTGCAAATGGGAACATCGCAGCAAGGTTTTGGCGGCCTCCATGCGAAGCTGCTGGTGATACATGCTCGGCGAGATTTGAAACGTTTGTTTAAACTGGCGAAAAAAATAGCCTTTGGACATACCTGCGGATTTAGCGAGGCTTTCAATCGACAGGGATTCTGTATAGTGGCTTTCGATATAGCATTTGGCCTGATGAATACGGTAATCCTGAGTTTCAGAGACCGATTTTTGCTGTTGACTGGATTCGATTAAAAAGTCAAAGATGCGTCCAAGTGTTTTCTGTCGCAGATAAAAGGAGTAATCCGAAGGGCTGTTGGCAAAATCGGTTAGTTGAATCAGCAGGGAGTTGAGATGATTGGTTTTGTCTTCGGAAAGCTGAAGAAGATCACCCAGCAATACGGGCAATCCTGAATAAAGCGAGAGGAGCTGGTCAAAGGGAATAGACAGCGATTTCCCCGACGGCGATTCGTAAGCGAAGGTTATTTCGGAATATACGGCGGTTTTGCGGCAGGTTATAAAGTCATGCGGCTGGCCGGGCCAGACCAATGCCAGGGTTCCCGGGATTGTGGAAATTATTTTACCACATCTGGAATAACCGCCTTGATGACGAGTATAGAGGACCAGGTGATACAAGTCGTGGACATGTTCACAAAATGTTTTGCGATCCCCGACTGGGGCATCCTGATGAATAGCAGTATGATGCAGGCTGGGGTAGAAAGTCTGTCCCTGTTCCTGAATAGCCAGGAGCTGACAGTCTGTACGACGGCTTTGAGTTTTTACATATCGGAGCATAGGTCACTATTGTGCAATAATATAATAGGATTGTGCATTTTATTCAAGTAATTTGTAGATTATAATGTAATTTAGTTTAATGTCTTAATTTGGGATTGAGATTTATGACAAATAAGCAATGGCAGCTTTTGCTGGATTTAATTCAAGGTAAAAAGCTTGAATGCACGCCTGTTGGCTTCATTATTGACAGTCCCTGGATTCCCGGGTGGGCGGGGATCAGCACGCTGGATTATTTTACCTCGGATAATCTCTGGTTTGAGGCTAATTTGAAAGCGGTGCGGGAGTTTCCGGAAGTCCTGTTTTTGCCGGGTTTCTGGTCGGAATACGGGATGTGTACCGAGCCATCTGCCTTTGGTGCCAAGTGCACCTGGCATGAAAATGAGTTGCCTTTTGCAGATAAAATCATTCACAGCATGGATGATATTGACCGTTTGATTTGTCCGGACCCGAAAAAAGAGGGTCTTGCTCCGTTTGTATTGAAACGGCTTGCCCGCTATCGAAAACCAATTGAAGCTGAGGGCCATGCGATTCGTTTTGCGGTGGCGCGCGGACCGCTGAATGTGGCCTCTTTTCTGATGGGTACGACGGAATTTTTGATTGGGCTTCGGACGGAGCCTGAGAAAATTCACAAGCTGCTGTTAGTGATTACGGACTATTTATGCCAGTGGCTGCAGACACAGAAGGCCGCTTTCGATTCAATTGATGGTATTTTGGTTCTAGATGATATTGTTGGTTTCTGCGGGGAGCCGGACTTCCTTGAGTTCGCTAAACCCTATCTTTCGCAAGTATTTAACGCATTTCCAGCTGCGGTGAAGTTCTTTCATAATGATGCAGATGGACGGGTTTGCGCACCGCATCTGCCTGATTTGAGCGTTAATCTGTTCAATTTCAGTTTTCTGCATACGTTCACGGAAATGAAGGAATGGACGCACAATCAGGTCGTTTTGGTCGGGAATCTGCCGCCTCGCGACACGCTGGCACTGGGTTCGGCGGAGGATGTCTTCCGACAGGTGCAGGAAACGATCAGTTCAGTTTCCGATAAAACCCGGATTTTATTATCTGCCGGGGGCGGGATGCCGGATGGTGTCAGCTCGGAAAATATTAATGCTTTTTTACGTGCTGTTGAATGCAAAAAAGTTAATGTTCTGTCAGGAGCCGACGTTAAATGAACATGAAAAGGGTTTGTCTGATAATATGGGCCATGATGTCGATGTCTCTGTGTTGGGCTATTGGTTCGTATCAGGTGGTTATTGGGCCAGTTGACACGGATGTGCAGAGTGTACCGCTTTCGGTCGATATCGAGGGCATTCCCTATACAGAATCTACAAGTCGGCCGGTGATGAAACGCATCGCTGGTCAAAATAAAATTCCAGTGACCTGTCAGCTTGAGTCAGGCCGGGTGAGCCGGTTGTGGTTTATCCCAGACAGCGTGATTCGGTCTGGGCAAAAGGCGACATTTGAGCTGACTTTTTCTGATTCGAGGAAACAAGACACTCCGCTTGCGGCCGTGGTGGATGATAAGACCATTACCCTGCAGGCTGGTGAGCAAAAGATTCTGCAATACTATCATGCGATTTATCCTGCTCCGGAAGGGGTGTCGCCGCGTTTTGCCAAAAGCGGTTTTATCCATCCGCTCTGGTCTCCGGAGGGCAACCGTCTGACCCAGATTCAGCCGAATGATCATTATCATCATTACGGCATCTGGAATCCGTGGACCAAGAGCCATGTTGAGGGACGGGAGGTGGATTTCTGGAATATTGGTGACGGGAAGGGTACGGTGCGTTTTGCCGGGATTCTTTCGACGACCAGCGGTCCTGTGTTTAGCGGGTTCAAGGTGCGTCAGGAGCATGTTGATTTTACGGCCAAGCCGGCTGAAAAAGTGGCCATGAATGAAGTTTGGGATGTGCGGGCGTTTGCCTGCCGGATTGAGGACCGTCCCGTCTGGGTTGTGGATTTCACCAGCATTCTCAATAATGCCCTGACGACCACCATTGAGCTGCCTGACTATCGGTATGGCGGCGGGATTGGTTTTCGTGCCACGGAAAAATGGATTCGTGACAACTGTTCGGTTCTGACCTCTGAGGGTAAGACCCGCAAAGATGCCGACGGAACCCGTGCCCGCTGGTGTGATGTCAACGGTCAGATTGACCAGGGACGTTCGGGGATTGTTTTTTTGAGTCATATTACCAATCGCGAACATCCTGAACCCATGCGTGTATGGCCGCTGAATTCGCAGGGTAACGGCAACCTGTTTTTTGAATTCTGTCCGATTCGTCTTACGGGCTGGGAGATTTATCCCGGCAATGAATATGTACTGCGTTATCGCATGATTGTATATGATGGAAAAATGAGTCCTGAAATATCGGAGGTATTATGGAAAAACTTCACACAGCCGCCCCATGCTGTTTTAACCGCTGCAGCCGCACAATAACGCTTTTGGGATTGCTGTTTGTCATGCTGGCCGGGGCGACAGCCATGGCCAAGGGGCATGTTCTGATTTATACCAAGAACGGCAAAGGTTATGTTCACGACAATATTCCGGCGAGCGTGGAATGTCTGAAGAAAATCTGCGAACAGAACCAGTGGACCTATGAAGTCACCGACAAAGCGGATGTTTTTACCGCGCAAAAAATCAAATCGTTTGATGTTCTGGTCTTCTCCAATACCAACAATGAGACGTTTGACACTGAGGCGCAGAAGCAGGTTTTCAAGAGCTATATTCAGGGCGGCGGGGCTTTTGTCGGGATTCATTCGGTCTGCGGGTCAGAGCGGCAATGGCCGTGGTTCTGGGCCAATCTCGGGGGCAAATTTGTGCGTCATCCCGCCTTTCAGAAATTTGACATCAAGGTCATTGACCATAAACACCCCTCGACGGAATTTCTGTCCGAAATCTGGAAGTGGGAGGATGAATGCTATTATATGAACCATCTCAATCCCGGCATTCATATCCTGCTGGCCGCGGATCTGACGACCATCAAGGATGACAAGAAAAAAGAGTATCCGGGCGAGATCTTCGGCACTTACTTTCCGCTGTGCTGGTATCAGGAGTTTGACGGCGGGCGTCAGTGGTACACGGCGATGGGGCACGACCCCAAGCATTACCAGGACGAGAACTTTATCAAGCACCTGACCGGCGGGATTCGCTGGGCGATGCAGAAACAGACGATTGCCGCAACGACGGCTCAATAGCTGACTGGAACATTGATGTCTGAGTTTCACAGGGTTTCTCAGGCAGATGAAATATGAAAGAAAGGGTATGGTATGAAAAAGGCGTTTACATTAATTGAGCTGCTGGTGGTGATTGCGATTATCGCTTTGCTGCTGGCAATAGTGGTGCCGGCACTGCACCTGGCCAAACGTAAAGGGTCGCTGATTGTCTGCATGGTAAACACGAAGAATCTCTCGCTGGCCTGGTATATGTACAAGGAGGATTATGATGGGCGGATTATGAGTGCCCAGATGGAAGGCAGGGAACCAGGCGGTCATTATGTGGGCTGGACGGGGACGCCCCGCGATGTCAATGGTGCGACCATGAGTATTACGCAGAGCAGTCCGCCGGTGACCGACGCCGATGAAATTCGTGGAATTGAAAGAGGGCGTCTCATTGAATATGTCAAGGATCCCAAGACCTTTCACTGCCCCGGTGACAATATTCGCCGGAGCAAATATGACGGAACGCCGGTCTTTTTGTCCTATTCTGTGCCTACCTGTCTTTATGCGGCCACAGACACCAGCTCGACGCGTTATAAACA
Organism: Sedimentisphaerales bacterium; assembly: GCA_016935635.1. GTDB lineage: Bacteria > Planctomycetota > Phycisphaerae > Sedimentisphaerales > Anaerohalosphaeraceae > Anaeroglomus. The sequence goes on along the minus strand of JAFGQP010000325.1, from coordinate 10,243 downwards.
GCAGATTGTCAAGTATGGTGAAATAACATCCCCTTCGCAGCGATATAATTTCGTCGAGGTGGCGCAGACCCGCAACTGGAATATGAGCGGATGGTTTTCATTTGGAGCGCCGGAGTGGACGGGTGACAATCAACGGTGGGGATGGTGGGATCCCATGGCTGTCAACCACGGCGATACCAGTGTTTTGGGCTTCTGTGACGGACATTCTGAATCGCGTAAATGGCAGGATTCTTTTACCAAGGAACGTGTGAATAAGCTGATTGCCCAGAATGTGGATACATATAATGTTGAATATCCGCCCGCGGGACAGACTGAAGATATTGGCTATATGGTCAAAGGATGGGCCTATCGGCATAGACAATAATATTTTCGGGTTTAGGACTAGAACAGGTTAAAACATCAAGAAACGGAAGGCATTATGAAACGCAGAGAGTTTATGAAAAGTGCGGCCGCTGCGGCGACCGGGATCCTCGGATTTCCAACTATCGTGCCGTCGGTTGTTCTGGGTAAGGACGCACCGAGCGGCAAGATCAATATTGCCCAGATTGGATTTGGCCGTATTGCCCGGGACCATGACCTTCCGGACACCATCAAGCATGATATGTGCCGGATCGTGGCCGTGGCGGAGCTCGATTCCAAACGTCTGGCCGACGGCAAGAAATGGATTGAAGGCTATTACGCCAAAAAATATCAAAAAGAAAACTATATCAATGTAAAGACCTATGGCGATTACCATGAAATCATCGCCGACAAGAGCATTGATGCGGTTATCATTTCGACCCCTGACCACTGGCACGCCCAGCCTGCGATGGAAGCGGCGCTGGCAGGCAAAGACATTTACATGCAAAAGCCCACTTCGCTGACGATTGCCGAAGGGCGGCAGATGGCCGACACCATCAAACGGTGCGGTGTAATTTTCCAGATCGGCAGCCAGCAGCGTTCACGCAACCCCTGGCCGCACTTCAAGAACGTCTGCCAGATGGTCCGCAACGGCCGGATCGGCAGGATTAAGCACGTCAAGGTTGGCTTGATGACCGATCCGGGCTGCGGTGTGGAACCGGAAATGCCCATTCCGGCCAATCTGAATTATGATATGTGGCTGGGCTGTACGCCGATGGTTTACTATACGGAAAAACGAGTCCATCCGCAAAAAGACTTTTCCCGTCCGGGCTGGCTGCGTTGTGAGCAATTCGGCGCCGGTATGATTACCGGCTGGGGTTCACACCATCTTGACACGGCTCACTGGGGCATGGATACCGAATACACGGGTCCTGTCGAACTGGAGGGCACTGCCGTATTTCCGACTTCCGGCCTGTGGGATGTTCATGGTGATTTTGATGTGCATACCAAATATGCCAGCGGCGTAACCATGCATATCAGCAGCAAGTTTCCCTGCGGTGTGCGTTTTGAAGGCGATGAAGGCTGGATTTTTGTCGCTCGGGGCAGCGGCCGGGCAACTGCCAGCGACCCGGTGTCCGGCGATCCCAATCAGGCGCCTGTCCTGGTCAGCGACAAGAAGCTGCTGGAGGGGGATCCCGGCAAGGACAAGGTCCAGCTGGTGCTCAGTACCGACCAGCACCTGAACTGGCTGGAGAGCATCCAGTCCCGCAGGCAGCCGATTACCAATGCTGAAATTGCTCACCGGTCATGCAGCGCATGTCTGCTGAGCCATATTGCTATGAAGCTTAAACGCAAACTCCGCTGGGATCCGGCCAAAGAGCAGTTTCTTGACGACGCCGAGGCCAATGCGATGCTGTCGCGTCCCCAGCGTGCTCCGTATGGAACCAATTCCGTCAAAGCATAAACATGCTTTTTTTGTCAAACACAACGGCCGGGCTGTTCACAGCGCCGGCCTTTTTTGTTTCCAAGCGACATACTCCGGCTTAAAAGGGGTCTGTTGGTCTCCGGAATTTTACCATTTCTTGAAAATAAAAAAAACCGCCAGTACAATCAGGCCGAAGCCTACCATGTAATTCCATGTAATCTTTTCCTTGAGATAGATGACGGAAAAAACCGCAAATACCACAAGCGTGATGACCTCCTGGATGGTCTTCAGCTGGGCGGCGCTGTATGTTGCATGGCCGATACGGTTGGCGGGTACCTGAAAACAGTACTCGACAAAGGCAATCAGCCAGCTGACCAGAATGACCAGCCAGAGGGCTTTATTCTTGAACTTGAGATGCCCATACCAGGCCATCGTCATAAACACATTTGATATTGTCAGCAATACAATCGGCAGCAAGGCTTTCATATAGGATTCCTAAATAAACCCGTTTTCGATTATTTAGACAGGACTTTTATCTTTTGTCAAGTCCGGATACCCAACCAGTCTCATTTTGACACAAGGATGGCAGCAGACTATCGCGGAACGGACCCTCGCCTCGTCTCCGGCGGGCAATTTCATTGAGGATCCGTATATTTTCAAAAAAAATATTGCCTGGGCGTGCGGAAATGTCATAATGGAACCGCAACAATACCACAAAGATACGGAGGTGTTTTATGGCTGAACAGAAAGTCGAAAAAGCGATCGTTCCGTGGTGGGTGGCGGGGATATTGCTTGGCCTGGTGCAGGTTCTGGCCGTCTGGGTGGCCGACCCACTGGGTGTTTCAACACAGTTTGTCATTCTTGATGCCAAAGCCCTGAATCAGGTTGCCCCGGAGTACACGCAGGATCACCCCCTCATCAGTAATCCCAAAAATCGCACACTTGGTTACGGTTTCTGGCTGGATGTGGGTATGGTTGTCGGGGGGCTGGCGGCTGCGGTTGGCTATCGCCGCTGGAAGGTGCAGTCGATTCCCGTGTGGTGGAAAGTTAATCGCGGGGGTTCCGTTGCCGGCCGGTTTATTGTGGGATTCATTGCCGGCATCCTTATCCTGCTGGGGGCACGTCTGGCCCATGGCTGCACGAGCGGTCAGTTCGCCAGCGGCTGGGCGCAGCTCAGTTTGTCGGCGGTGCCGTTTACGATTACCATGTTTGCCTTCGGGATGCTGACGGCCCGAATCCTCTTTCCAAAAACCCCTGATATTGAATAATCCATGGAGGTAATCATGTTTGAAAATCCTGATATCACCGGTTTTGTTATCGGCGTTTTATTTGGTGCTTCACTGCTTGTTGGGGGGCTGGCTGATCCGGATAAAATCATCGGCACCCTTCGCCTGAAGGACTTTCATGCCATGCGGACGATAGCAGTCTTTGTGCTGGTGGGGATGCTGGGCACTTGGATTCTGCAGCTGACGGGCCATGCCCATCTGAGCATCAAGCCTGCCACCATGGTTACTGTTTCTATCGGCGGTGCGCTGCTGGGGATCGGCTTCGGGATGACCGGCTATTGCCCGGGGACAGGGCTGGTCTGTGCTGCGGCCGGCCGGCTTGATGCATTAATTACCGTTATTGGCATGTTTGCCGGGGCGCTGGTGTATATCCTGATTTATCCGTCTGTTGTCCAGCCGCTGGAGAAAATTGCCAATTACGGCAAAGCGACACTGCCGGAACTGACTAAAACCAGCGCTGCGGTCTGGGTATTGCCGATTGTCGTGGTTGGCACTATTGTGCTGCTTCTGACAGCCCGAAAAAAAAGCTGACAGGGTGAAAAAGTCAGCTTTGAACGAAACATATCATGTCAGGGCGGATTTGTGTACGATTCAGGGGCGGATTGCCTCAATCGCCATGGCTTCGACATTCTCTGGCGGCACATTGGGTAAAATGGCTTCGTGGCTGGGGCTGACAATCAGGTTGGGTCCCAGCAATGCCTTGACACGGCGCACTTCTTCGCGCACCTGGCTGGGGGTTCCATTGGTCAGCAGTTCCTGAGTATCGATGCCGCCTAAAAAGGTGATGCGGCCCTTGAAATGTCTGGTCAGTGTCTGGGCGTCCATATTGGCGGCCTTGGCCTGGAGGGGGTGCAGGCAATCAACGCCGGCTTCAATCAGGTCTTCGATGACTTCAAAGACGGACCCGCAGGAATGCAGAATGACCTGCAATCCATGCCGGCGGCCCTGCATGGTGAATTGTTTGAACCAGGGCATGATAAAGCGGCGAAAATGGTCCGGGCTGCAAATCAAACTCAATTGTGTGCCGAAATCGTTGCCGAAAAAAAAGGCGTCCACCAGATTTTTTGCGGCCGCAAAGAAATGCTCATTGGCTTCATAATAAAACTGGCATACATGGTCAGTAATGGCTTCAACCACCTCAGGATGTGTGTACATTTTAACCATGTACTCTTCCATTCCCAACAGGTCCATGATGTTGTGGTAGAAGCATGTCCAGAAGCCGCTCATGCGGTACACATCCCCGGCCTCTTTTAAATCGTTCAGGCAGGCATCGAAATTCAGATATTTCGGGTTGGGCCATGGGAAATCATTGACCTGAGCAACCTCAGTGCAATCGGCCAGAGGGGGCCTTGCATGTTTTTTACGATCCAGGCCGGAGTCGAATAATTCGATACCTCCGGGATCCAGATAGCTGTCCTCATAGAATTGCGGGCAAATCCAACGCATATCATCGTTAAGCTGCAGGCGGAGTTGTTCTTCAGTGGATGTGCCGAAATAGCGATGCAGTCGCGGCCAGCTATCATTGTGGGGGTTTCCCAGCCAGAAACCGCAGCGGTCTGCGGTCTGGCCGGAAATAATCGTTTTGATTCGATGACGATGGTTCATCTCTGTTTTTTCTTTTATTGATGTGTGCTGAATCGTCGTCATATCAGATGGATTTATCATTTTGGGTTGTATTTTTTTGCAAACGCAGTGTCAGTACTTCGAAGGGAACCATCGAGAATGGTTTGTTGACCTGCGAAGTTTTATCTTCAAACGGGCTGCTGAGCCAGATGGAAGAGCCGGAACCGCCGCCGGGCCAGGCGACAGTAACTGGAACGGAGCGTTCCGAGTTGGAATTATACAGCCTGACCATCAGGGCGGTACCGTCCCGGCTGGGTTCAATGGTGCTGACCACGATGCCGTCACCCTGGATTTGCAGCTGGGGGGTGGCTGTCGGCCTGGATGGATTTACTGAAACCGCCAGCAGCGGCTGATGGAGGGCACGGCCAAACTGTTCGGCCCGGACGGAGTCATATCCGCCGGCGTGCGGTTTCAGGGCATAGCGGAATGTCACTTTGCCTTCCTGATCCGCCTTGTAATTGGTTTCCCAGTGATTGTTCATCACCCAGGAATGAAACGCCTGTCCCGGCTCGATAAACGTTCGATAAGACTCTTTGTCCCATCCTCCGGTTGAAAACGCAATGGGGTTGAACAATACCATTGGAGCATCGAGACTTGACCAGGTTACACCATAAGTCTTGTTGGAGATATCAATCCAGCGGCGGGTGCAGAAAAAGTCTTTGTTGGCGCCTTCGATCTGGTCCACTTCCGGCTGCATGACACCCCATTGCAGATTGATTTTCATCAGGCCATCGGGCACATGGAACGGAAATCCGAACGATACGCTTTCCGGGTCGCGGACTTTAAGCTTATCGACGGTGTTGGTGATGAAGAGCTGATCGCTGCCATCCACCAGGCGAATCACACGGTCCAGGGATTTGCACCCGGGAGCGCTGCTGGTGATTCTGACCGCAGCAACCAGAGGGCCTTTGTCAATGACGGTAACTTGAACGGACTCCCTGATGCGCTGATGTCCTTCGGCCGCCTTGCGTCCGAGGATATACAGGTAATCGTTGATGCCTTCGCCAATTGCGGTATCGACCAGATTGCCAGTGATGCCGGTATGGGTCAGGGAGATAATGGCTCCGTTTTGGGTATTCCACTGGGCGGTGATGAGGCCATTGCTGATCCGGTTATCGGCGACGGATGCTTTGCCGGCGGTATTGGATTTGCCGGGAGTAATGGTGTAGCGGCGGGCTCGGAGGGCCGGAACATTGGCGGCGACAAAGGCCAACTGGCCCGTGCTGAGCCGCTGTGATGCGATGATGGAGCCGGTGTCGTCTTTGACCACATCGCCTGCTGAAGCATCTGAGGCGCTGATAAGAACCAATTCTGTTCTCGGCCAGTTCAGGGTGTTGAATACATCGATGGTATTGGTCCTGCTTTTTTGTGTCCCGGCCACTGCCTGCGTGAATAACTGGTCGGTCATTGCGGCGGCGTCCACGGCGAATTGTTTCTTGTATTCGGCCTGCTGGACGGCAAAGGCGCTGTCCGGCTCGCTGATGCTGTTATGAGCGCCCCAGGTGTGCTCATCGTACATGATGATTTTCTGCCAGGCCTGATCGAATGCCTCATGGGGGAATGCCCCGGCATTCAGCATGGACCAGAGTGTCTGGGTCTGCACGATTTTCTCGGCGGCACTGCGGTTTAATACCGTATCGGCGGACGTGGATGCACAGCCGTCTTCCCAGTATGGGGTGAAGTCTTTTTTGCGGACGGGGATTTGGTCTTTATACCGCCGCTCAAATTCCTCCATCATCTCGCTGTTGGCGGCGATGATCAGTCTGGGGTAAGCATATTTGGTATTCCACTGGTGAACACACTCGGACAGGGCCGGATTCGGCGGGCCGTTGTCCGCGCCGATATTATACCGAATATTGACCATGTCGTATGGGTAGTCCCGGGATTTCAATTCGTTGAGATATTTCAGGATTTTGCCTTCGTCGCTGGTGATGCAGTGGCCGACCGGGCAGCCGTGAAACCAGCTATAGGCGGTTGACGCCATCCAGAATAAAATCTTATGCTGGCCGCAGGGGGAGACCCAGTAAAACGGCTTGTCGCCCCATTCGAAGGTGTGGCCCACACGATGTCCGACATTCGGCCCCACATTCAGGTACTTGACGCCCCACAGTCCGAAGGCAGTCGCCAGGCCCCACGAATAGCCGGGCACATCCGTCTGCATTGCGGAGGTAATCTTCACGCTGTACTGCTGTTGATAACGTTTGGCGGCGCCCATTAATTCGATCAATTCCTCTTCAGAATAGATGCCGGTCATGGCCTGGGCATACATCGCATCCATGTGCATGGTTTTGTTGCGTGTGGCCTGAATGAAGCGGTTTTTGTCTGCCTCCGAGGCCCTGTGATTGAGAAACTCCTCGACCGCCCACATGCCTTCCGGATGCCATTTGAATGTTTCTGTTTCGGGCCGGTTCTTCGACTGGTCGATATAATCCAGTGCCTTGTAAATATGATCCACCTGCACATTCATCACATCCGGCTGGGTGTGGGTATAACCAATGTCCAGATGGGTCTGATGAACCAGATAGATTTCCCATTTTCGCTCCGGTTCAATCGATGCTGTTTTCGTAATGCTGTTCTGCCCGGCCTTAAAGAGCAGGGTCACATTTTCAGATTTTGAATCATCCGTTGGTGCCAGGACATCGACATAACTGACGGCCTGGCCATCGGCATTGACTGTGCGTTTAAATACGCCCTGCGAGGTGGTAATGTCCACCTGGGCCGGGGCAATCAACAGGCAATCTCCAAAATTCAGGCGGAGTTTTCGGCTGACGCCGTCGGTGTCGTTGTACCAGCAGGGCTGCGGTACAATCTCGAAATCACGTAGCGGCGGCAGGGACTCAATACCTGTAAAAACCACGGCATCATAGAGCATCCACGAGCCGGTGGTGGTAATGGTGATGACATTGCCCTTGGATCGCAGCAAATCAGACTTGAGGTAGGTTGTATATGTCTGGCGATTACCGCCGGAGGGATTATCCAGCAGCCTGTCGCCAGGTCCGGCGACGGTCTGGTACTGCCATTTCTGACCATTGATGTTCAGATTTATTACGGGAGGCACATGATTGTGGGAGGCGATCAGATGGATATCCAATTGGTACAGGGCATACTTTTGGGGGTCGCATTCAAATCGGATTGTGTAGGGGTGCTGTACTCCGCCGGCCCATGCATCTGTCATGGAGGGATGGATATACGGCCAATCCGATCGGGGCGAATCCGTTCCAACGATGTAGTCGACGCCTTTGGGGAAGGTCCTGGGGAAGTCCCGATGCTTTGCGGCAATGGCAAACTCCGCATAGTTCTGATCGACGGTTCCAATCTGCCATAACGTCGTTTTTGCAGAAACGGAGGATGCCGCAAGACACACTGCAGCAGTCAGGAAGAATCGTACTTTGTTCTGAAAAGAAAGCTGTTTCATCTGGATTACCTCGCACTGAAAACCATGTTCCCTGTTCTCTGAATACCGTATTTCACCAAATCATCATGATATTAACAAACAAATTATGACAGCCAATCGTATTTTGCGTCTAAATCATCTTATTTTGCGACATCTGGGTGCTGCCTTTACAACGCGGCAGGGGGTTATGTCTGACGGGGATGGTGTTTGATGTTTCCTGTTATCCATGAAGATGGACATTGAATTCCTTTACTCATGGACAGTCCGCTGCATAAAGCCATAAAGCGGTGTCGTAAAATGAGAGTAAATAGACGCAAAATACGATATTCCGTTTATGATTGTTTGTTAGACTATATGAAAATGAGGACAGAGCGGACCTATTCAACCCAAATCTTAAAAAAAGGCGGAATTATGAAATCAGGCAAGACAGGAGCAGGCTTTACCCTGATTGAATTGCTGGTGGTGATTGCAATTATTGCGTTACTGATGTCGATACTCGTCCCGGCTTTGAAAAAAATCAAAGACGCTGCAGCGATGAAAATCTGCGGCAGCAATATACGCCAGATTACGATGGCCTGTCTGGCTTATGCCCCAGACAATAACGAGGAAGTTCCGCGGTCGGTCACACGATACAAATCTGAAAATACCGCCCTGGTCGGTCAGGAAACACTGAATTCCAGTTGGGTTTGTCTGCCGGTCCGCGATTCGTCACGAGCTCCGGCGAATGTGTCAGACTTCATCAGTCCGAATACGGCGACTCAGGATCAACGCCTTGCAGGGATTCGACATGGCACCTTGTTTCCCTATCTGGAAAACACCGAGGTCTATCACTGTCTCAAAGACGACCGCATGCAGAAGTATGGTTTTGGCTACCGGACCTATTCGTTGAATCACTCCGTTTTCAGCGGGATTCAGGATCCCGGCAGCCTCAATGCATGGGGGAGGATTGCCCGGCGTGTCAGTGACATCAAGGCTCCGGGCAGCCGGATTGCGGTGGTGGAGCAGGCAGACCCGCGGGGATTCAACTGGGACGGCATGGTGTTTTCCAGCGGCGGAGTGAATGGCTGGGAAGAACCGCTGGCCAACTGGCATCAGGGCGGATTTATGTATAGCTATTTTGACGGACATGTGGAGACCTATCAGATTATCGAAGAGGTGACGCAGGTCTATATTGAAGAGTGCAGGGAAAATCCCAATGTCTGGCTGCACTATGAAAATTCCAGGGCGGCCGTTATCAAGGCCGGGGCAGCCAATCAGGACCTTTATAATCTTACGCGGCTGCTGGATGTATTCGGTTACACGAAAAAATGGAGCTGGAATCTCGGCAAATAGAATTATCCTTATGAATCATCGAGTTCATGGAACAAGGATGGTGTTGTCACAGGGATAGAGGGTTTACCTACGCAGAGTCGATGGAATCCCAAACAGGGACTCCTGAAAATATCAGACAATGTTCAATGTGGAGGCAAAATGAAGACTGTGTGTGCATTCGGTTTGATGGGTATGATGTGTTTGATCTGCTGCAGCGCGGCCTTTGCTGCAGATGCTCCCATGCAGCAGCAGATTCACCTGGAGGGGACGCTGTCCTGCACGGCGGCGGATTCAACCTATGGCAGTGCAGAAACAATTGTTAACGGTTCCGGCATAAACGAGGATGGTTTTCATCCGTTTGAACACTGGGATGGTGAAAACGGAGGATCCGGCATGTGGGTGACCAATGCCGGCGGCGGAGGCAGCGCCGCTAATCATCCAGCCGGGCTGGAGTGTTCAACGTGGCTGAAGATTACATTCGACAAGACTTATCCGCTGGGAGTCATGTGGGTCTGGAATCATAATCAATGGCGGCCGTCTCTCGATGAGACTAACCGCGGCCTGAAAAACGTCCAGATTCATTATACCGCCGATGGCCAGACGTGGACCAAGCTGGGCGATTACGTGTTTCCGCGGATGGTGGGTGCCGAGTGGGTGGCGCATAATTATGAAGTGGATTTCGGCGGTGTTCCGGCCAACGCTGTTTTAATTACTGCCAGCAAAACGGATGGCAATTACGGTTCCAGCTATTATGGGATGAGTGAATTGATGTTCGGTATTCACGGTACTGCATACGATCCTTATTCCAAGCACCCGGCGGAAGCCTCAATTGACGCCGGAAAGATTGCTGCCACGGCATCTTCT
>JAFGQP010000324.1 GCA_016935635.1 Sedimentisphaerales bacterium | reverse complement strand
GGATCCCAAGGAACTCTGGTCGCTGGCCTGCTGGCTGATGTATCTGTTTTATTTCCACTGGCGCTACCTGTACAGGCAGAAAATGCCGCGGGCCAATTGCGTCTGTGTTATTCTGGGCCTGGTTTTTATCATCATAACACTGCTGTGGGTGAACCTGTCGAATCTCTTTAAGGGCATGCACAATTACGCCTCCTGACCGCGCGGGGCGTCGGGATTGACCCGTAAGACGATTTTTGATACAATAGGGGGAACTTGCTTCCGTTGAAACCCAAGTCGGGAAAATTGCCTGACAAGAAGGGAGAGCTTATGCTGAGTGATTTTTTACGAACCGTCAAGGCCTGCATCGTGTTTTTCGGCGTGCTGCTGAGCCTGTTTGCGATTTTTGAACTGCTGCGGATGTTTCAAACCCTGTATTCCATTCATCCCGCGGCCGGGTATGTGTTTCTGGTGGTACTGGCGGGCGGCAGCGTCTGGCTTTTTGTCTGGTTTTTCCGTGTCCTTGGCGGCAGTCCGCGGGCATTGACACCGCCTGCGACGGTCGATATCGAGCAGGCCGACCTCAGGCAGCTTCGCCGCTGGGCCGGATACCAGCTTCGTTTCCTGCAGCGGCTGACGCAAAATCCTTATCTCAATGAGCAAATGCGAGGGCAAATCCAGACGGAAATGGATCGTCTTACGCCTGCATTCAGCCAAACCCGCGATTTTGGACAGATGCATCAATTGGTTTTGACGACGGAGGAAAAAACCATTCTTCCGGCGCTTGAATCGCTGGACCGTCAGGCCTCTCGGCAGGTTCGTGACTGTGTCCGCGATGTGATGCTGGGAGTGACGCTGAGTCCTTATAAATCCGCCGACATTTTTATTGTATTGTATCGCAATGTACTGATGACCGGCCGGATTATCCAGACCTACAACACCCGGCCCGCCCTGGGCCAGACCATTCGCATCGGAATCGATATTCTGAATATTGTGGCGACAGTGAATTATATCAATATGGGCAAGAATCTGATTGAGGCGCTGGCCTCGAAGCTGCCCGGCGTGGGACGTCTGACCGATGATATCGCCCAGGGAATCGGGGCCGGATTTATGACATCCATCGCAGGTCACGCCGCCATGGATCGCTGTCGGGCGTTTCGACGATGGAATCCGCAGGTGGCCAAGGCGGGACTGTTGAATCGCGTGGGGGATTTTTATGCCGATGTCCGCGATATTTTCTTCTCCGATGTGTGGGGATTTGTCAAGGTCCGCTCCAGCCAGGCTACCGATCAGGCCAAAGATGCCATCGGTCAGGCTCTCGACCAGACGGCCAGGACGCTGACTGAATGTGTGCGGATTCCGGTGCGGGCGGTTGCGGCAACCGGCCAGTCAGTGGCAGAGACGACCGCAGCGAGTACCAAGGTGATACGACACTGGTTTTCGCACAGCAAGCCTCCAAAACTGCCTCCGGAGCAAAAGGGCTGATTCGGCAGGGGGCCGGGCTACTTGAAATCTTCGGGCAGAAACTGGGTCTGGTATTTGGTGCCGCCCAGTTTGAGTGCTGCCAGGTCGGCCTCGCTGACCCGGCCTTCGATAAATTGCTGGACCAGGTCGTTGGGGTGATTGCGAATATGGTCGGCGTTGCCGTCGGCAATGATTTTACCGTGGTAGAACATCACGATGCGGTCGGCAATTTTGTAGGCGCTTTTCATGTCATGGGTGACCACGATGCTGGTTACTTTCAATTCCTGCTTGAGTTTCAGGATGAGCTCGTTGATGACATCGGAAGTGACTGGATCCAGCCCGGTTGTCGGTTCGTCATAGAAGATGACCGTGGGGTCCAGTGCAATCGCTCGAGCCAGTGAGACTCGTTTTTTCTGCCCGCCGGAAAGACTGGCCGGATACTGATTCTGATAGCCATCCATGCCCACCAGGGCCAGCTTGTGCTTGACCAATTCATCGAGGGCCTTGTAGTCGGTGATTTTGCGGTGCTGCTGGATGGGGAAAATAATATTTTCGAATACTGTCAGGCTGTCAAACAGGGCGCCCATCTGGAAGCAGAATCCGAATTGTGTCCGGATACCGGCCAGTTGACGCGGGCGAAGGTCGTCGATGCGATTGCAGCGAAAGAAGACTTGTCCTTCAGTCGGCCGTTCCAGTACAATCAGGTGCTTCATAAAGACTGTCTTGCCGCAGCCGCTGGTGCCGATGATGACCGTGGTCTTGCCTTCTTCAATGGCCAGCGAGACATTATCCAGTACTGTCCGCTTGCCAAATACTTTGACTAAGTTTTTGGCGACCAGGATGCCATCGTGAGGATGAATGTCAGGACGAATCACGGCGAAAGTCTCCTATATCAGCGAACGCAGCGGCCAGAAGGTTTTGTAAATCGCATCCAGCGTGACAGCAAACACGTAGTTCAGAGCCAGAATCGAGATAAAGCAGCCGACAAAGGCTTCGGTGCAGGCCTCGCCGACACCCTGGGCCCCTTCGCGGCAGGTGAATCCTTTATAGCAACTGATCATGGCGATGGCGCCGCCGAAGAAGACGCCCTTGAAAATTCCTGTCCCGATATCCCAGAATTCGACATGCATGGCACTGAAATCCCAGTAGGCGCCGCTGTTGATTTTGAATTGGATAACGCTGACAAAATAGCCGCCCAGGATACCCAGCAGGTCGGCATAGACAATCAGTGCCGGCGTCAGCAGCAGACAGGACAGAACCCGCGGCGCGACCAGGTATTTGACCGGATCGGTTCCCATGCTTTCCACGGCTGCAATCTGTTCGGTGACATTCATAGTGCCCAACTCGGCCGTCAATGCACCGCCAACCCGACCTGCAAGCATCACTGCTGCCAGAACCGGCCCCAGCTCTTTGACGACGGCGATATTAATCAGTACACCCAGACGTTCTTCGAGTCCCATCGCCGCAAGTTGTCCATACGCCTGAACGGCCAGAATCATACCCACAAACGCCCCGGTTGCCATGACGACTGGTACGCTTTTGACGCCAATGGTGTTCATCTGGGTCCAGATCAGGGGATAGGTCTTGGGCTGAAACGAGGTGGCGATCATGCACTTGGATGCCGCAAAAATAAAGCGAGAAAATCTCCCCAGGTTGTTGATGCCTTGTGTCCATTTATTGAAAAAAGCCAAAATCATAAAGAACTGTACTCTCAGGTTAATTTATTAATAAGATAGTATCGGCCTTTTTTTGTTCGTTTTTCATTTTTTCTGGACAAGATTCTCAGTAGAAAAAAATGTTTTGTTAAAATGGGTAAAAATAAAATTTTCGTGAACAAATCTTTCGGCTGTGATCTCAATATCTCACTGTTTTTATCAGACTTGAATTGAATAGGTAAGCATCTAATTAGGGTGTAAGTTACGGTATTGAATAGAGATACACATCTTTATGATCTTATGGAAAAAAGAATACGCCTTTTTCCCATATATCCCAAATTAACTAAAGAAATTTTTATTGAGCTTCCGATAGTTACCCATAGCTTAAAAGTTGCCCATATTCACAATAGAACGTGAAGTTGAGGCTGGAAAAGGTAAACAAGAAAAAGCTGGACAAGAGAGAGGTTAATTATGGTCAAGGAATATGTTCTCGAACGGTATCTGAATTCGCTTCTGGATGGCAACCGCATTGAATGTCGCTCGATCATTGAGGAAGTCTTACAGACCGGCACTCCAGCCAATCGCGTTTACGTCGATATAATCTGGCCGATTATGGTCGAAATCGACCGCCTGTATCGTCATGGTCAGATTGATTCGGCACAGGAAGCCTTTGCCTCCCGCATCAACCGCACGATTGTCAACCAACTACAGAATAAACTCCCCCGCAAATCCGGAAAAGCCAAAAAAGTCGTCGTTTGCTCAGCCAACAATGAAAAAGCAGAACTGGGCGGCCAGATGATTGCCGATTTATTCGAAAGCGACGGCTGGGATGCCCGTTTTCTGGGCGGCACCGTCAGCAACGATGATGTGATGACATTTATCCATTCCTTCAAACCCTCCATGCTTGTCATTTACGGCATCGACGGCAAGGATGCCCCTGCGGTGCGGCAGTTAATCGATACGATTCGTTCGGTCAATGCCTTCCCGGACATGCGGATTATGCTGTCTGGTGGTGTTTTCGGCAGGGCAGAAGGCTTGTGGGAAGAAATCGGTGCTGATATGTATGCTGAAAATGCTACGGAGGCCATTACCCTTGCCAACGCCAATCCCCAGGCGATTCCCGCTCCGGTTCGAACCATCAAGCAGCGTTTACGGGCTGCGGAAAACCAGGACGAACTTTTAATAGAAACCGTCCGATAATGCAGTATAATATACGAGGCTGGAAACGATTCCAGCTTTTTTTCAGAGGATAAAATAGTCCCAAAATCAGGCCTGATTGATATCGGAAATCGAGGTTCAGGACACCCAAAACAGCAGTTTGTCCTATAGGCGACAAGGCGAGTCTGGATACAAAAAAATAACGATATTCTTATTGCATTCTGAATCGACCAAAGCTATAAGAGTAACTTTGTTTATTATGTATACCCAGTGGGTATGATTGTTCCGCGAGCAAAAGAAGCAAGTAGTTGAAGTTGCTGTACATAGCCGCGACGAAACGGAAAATTTCAAGTAGAATCAGTATAAAAACAGGTATTGGTTTAACAGGTAACAAAATTATGATACTTACGCAAATTCTTCAGCCCAGTTGCATTTGCGCTCCGCTGAAAAGCAAAGACAAAGAATCGGTTATTGAAGAACTGGTCACCGTGTTAGCCTCGGCAGGGCAGGTCAAAGACGCCAATGCTGCTCTGGAAGCGGTGATGGAACGCGAACAGACGCGCAGCACCGGTATCGGCTCGGGTATCGCCATTCCTCACGGCAAATGTACTGCTGTCAAGGAGTTGGTTATGGCTGTGGGGATTGCGGCTCAGCCGGTTGATTTTGCCAGTATCGACAACAAGCCGGTCAATATCGTTGTAATGTTGATTTCACCGCCGGACAAAACTGGTCCCCATATCCAGGCTCTTGCCCGCATAAGCCGGCTGCTGCTGGATGATCAGTTTAAGGCCAAGCTGGAAAAAGTAACCTCTCCGGAAGAGGCGTATCAGCTGATCAGTGCCAAGGAAACCGAATAAATACAATAGCGGCAAGAATATGTCGTGTATATATTTTTGCAGCTCTTAGCTTAAATCAATGTGTGATTTTTCAAGAAAAGCAGGCTTTTGAGGTCTGCTTTTCTTTTTTTATGCGCTGTAAACAGAGCTTAATACTTCAATTAAGATTTCGATCCTGACCCGTATTGGTTGAAAAAAGATAGTTTGAGTGGTATTTTTTGCCGATAGAAGATAAAATGGGTATCTTAAATGAGGCTATTTTATGATTGATGCGTTTTGGACACGATGGCGAGTACGCAGGCTATACAAAGTCGACCAGGCTCTTGCGGGCAAATGGCTGGATGATTATGCCGGCTGGCTGTATCGGCGGGCCTGGTACTGCACCGGCCAAAACGAACCGGAAGCCCATCGGATTTTATCGCAAGCCCTGTCTGCTGCCGCCGGGCGAATCGTCGACTATCTGGGCTTGTCGGTTCCCATGTCTGAATGGCTGCTCGGATTATATCTGACAACTGAAGGGGCCCAGAAAACAGATTTTGGCTATTTGCAGGATACTGCTGTTCAGGCTATCGTCCGAACCCTTACCACACAATCCATTTCGGACAATGCGATAGCCCGGGGAAAATTGCTGCAGGCCTGTCAATGTGCCCTGGCTCTGCTGGGCCGGGACGACCAGGAGATTCTGATTAGCCGTTACCTTCGTATGGAAACTCCGGCCCAGATGGCGGCTGCTCATGATATGGACTCGACCCAGATGCAGGGATTTTTATATCGGGCCAGGCATGCCTTTCGCCGCACGCTCGAATCGTTGACCGGCACGGTCAGCAATGAGATGAACCGGCCTGCCCAGGACAGCATGGAGGTGCTTGAGGCCAATCTGGAAAATCTGTTTCAATCCCTCGGGTCGGCTCCGAAAATCAATCCGGATGAAATGAACACAATCCGCGCGACGGTGCTTGAAATGCTGTCAAAACACAAGCCGAGCTCGACATTTTCGCTGTTTTCGTGGAAAAGTTTTATTGCCGCCTCTGTTGCGGTAACGCTTATTATCGCAGCTATCTTCTGGCGGCCCGGCACTGAAGCCGAAGCTACTCATCCTGAGCCGACTGGAGGTGCCGCACAAAATACCACATCTTCTGCAAACCAGAATCCGACCACACCGGTTGATATGGGGCAGGAAATGAAGCTGGCCTTTGAGCTTGGTGAAAATAACGATGTTCAGGGGCTGATTGGGATTCTGCAAACAGGTTCTTATCCGGCCCAGCTTGTTGCCGCCAAATATCTGGGACAGTTTGCCGATAAATCGGCTATTAACGCCCTTGATCAGGCCGCACAGAAATGGTATGCCCAAGAGACCAATGAAACGAATCCCTTTATTGAGGCAATAAAAGCGATAGAAAACCGAGCCCTGGTCCGACAGCGTCTGGAAGCCGAGCTCGAAAAAATCAAGACCCGGCAGGCGGTTGCGGAATCGACAGAACAGGGCGAGGAGCCTTCTGTGGCCGAAAACACCGAACCGAATCAGCTGGAAACAGAACCGAATACGACTGAGGTTGTTCCGGACCCAACCGAGACGCCGACCTCAATATTTCAGCAGCCCGATCCGGTTGTGCCGGAGGACCTTGTCCCGGTGCAGGATGTCCCGATAGATGAGCCGAATCTTGTCACTCCGCAGGAAGAGGGGGGCTCGGCTGAGCCGGATGTCAGTCTGCCTGTACCCGATCCCAACCTGATTAATGATGAATTGGTCCAGTAAAATCAAACAATGTGTAACAGTCCAGAGCCTGC
Source organism: Sedimentisphaerales bacterium (assembly GCA_016935635.1). Taxonomy (GTDB): domain Bacteria; phylum Planctomycetota; class Phycisphaerae; order Sedimentisphaerales; family Anaerohalosphaeraceae; genus Anaeroglomus. Next base: position 4,662 of record JAFGQP010000324.1, on the reverse strand, counting down.
TGTTGGTTTTATGCGGGCTGGCTGGATGTACTTTTGTCGGTGATTCCAGTCATCCAGGGGAAGCAGCCGTTGAGAATCACCACGCCGTTCGCTCTTCTCCTCTTGAAATGGACTGGATTGGCCCCAGTCCGGACGGCTTGCATTTCATTGAAAAGCAGTCCGGCCGGCGATTTGTCGCCTGGGGAGTCAATTATGACCATGATGATGAAGGAAGGCTTCTGGAGGATTACTGGCAGCAATGGGATGTCGTCGAGGAGGATTTCCGCGAAATCAAATCCCTTGGAGCCAATGTTGTTCGCATCCATTTGCAGCTGGGCCAATTTATGCGTACTGCCGAAGAACCAAATAGCCTTTCTCTCGACTATCTTCGGCGTCTTGTCCGGCTGGCTGAATCGAGCGGCCTTTATCTGGATATCACCGGACTGGCCTGTTATCACAAAGCCCGGACGCCGGCATGGTATGATGCTCTGAATGAATCCCGGCGATGGGAAGTGCAGGCCCGTTTCTGGCAGGCAGTTGCCAGCGTTTGTGCACGAAGCCCGTCGATATTCTGCTATGACCTGATGAATGAACCCGTTTTGCCCGGGGCGAACAAGATAGAAACCGACTGGCTGCTGGGTGAGTTTGGCGGCAGTCATTTCGTTCAGCGGATATCCCTGGACTTGGCGGGCCGTTCACGGGAGGAGGTTGCCAGGGCCTGGATTGACACGCTGACGACAGCGATACGCAGCCAGGATACACGGCACATGATTACGGTGGGGGTAATCCCCTGGGCGATGGTCTTCCCCAAAGCAAAGCCCATTTTCTATGCCGAGCAGGTCGGAGGAAATCTGGATTTTGTCAGCGTGCATGTTTATCCGGAAAAGGGCCAGGTCGACAATGCCATTGAGGCGTTGAAGGTTTATAACATTGGCAAGCCGCTGGTCGTGGAAGAGATGTTTCCTCTCAAATGCAGCATTGAAGAAATGGATGATTTTATCAACGCTTCACGGGATTTTACCGATGGCTGGATGAGTTTTTACTGGGGCAAGACGATTGAACAATATCAGAAGCAGCAGACTATATCTGGCGCTATCCGCAGCTCTTGGTTGACCTACTTCAGGACCAAATCCGTCGAGATGGTGACAACGCATCCATAACCGTGTTCATCGGGTATTACTTGACAAAAACCAGCGGGGCGATAAGCTGGGTGTATTAAGAGATACTGGTTTCTGTCGTATCTTTTATCAAGTATGAACTGCGAGCAGAAAAAATGGATTGAATAGAAGCAGATTCAAGGAAAGGACTTATGACAAGTCAATTTTTCTCGTTTGTGCCTGTTTTTCTTGGACTTTGCCTGGCGACCGGTTGCGGTTTGGCACAGGAGCCGGTTTTCAAAGAGAAAATTACTTCACCAGAGGGCTTTGAGTGGGTGGGAGTGCAGACCAAAACCGATCCCGGCGAGATGTTATTTGCTAAACATGAAGCATCGTCTGAAACTAATCCTCCCGCACAGACTTTATCAGAAGCTGAGGGCCCGGATCCGAGACCATTCACTCCGCCGCGGCATTACATTTGTATGCAAACCGATAGACCGCTGGTGATTGATGGACGACTGGATGAGCCTGCCTGGGCCAAAGCCCTGTGGTCGGAACCCTTTGCCGATATTCGCGGGTATTTATCAACCCGTGTTCCGATGTACACCACCCGCATGAAGCTGCTGTGGGATGACAAATACCTGTACATTGCTGCCCAACTGGATGAGCCCCATGTCTGGGCGACTCTGAAAGAACGCAACAGTGTGATTTTCCATGACAATGATTTTGAGGTATTTATTGACCCCGATGCCGATAACCATCATTATTTTGAATTTGAAATGAATGCCTTCAATACTGTCTGGAATTTGTTTCTGGATAAGCCTTACAAAAACGGTGGGACCCCGAAAATTCGCGAGATGGCCGGGCAGAAAACCGCTGTCCATATTCAGGGGACTTTGAATAATCCTGCCGATAGAGACGTCTGCTGGCAGGTCGAACTGGCGTTTCCCTTTGCGGCGATGAAAGACTATGCCGGCAGGGCATGCCCTCCCAATGACGGTGATCAATGGCGGATGAATTTCTCCCGGGTTCAATGGGGAATAAAGATTGTGGAGGGACAATACCACAGAATTCCGCCGCATGGAGATCCTGCTGCCATGGGCAAGGAAGATAACTGGATATGGTCACCGCAGGGTGTGGTCAATATGCACCGGCCGGAAACCTGGGGTTATGTGCAGTTTTCAAGCCTGCCTGCGGGTGAAGAGGTGGAGTTTATGCCGGACCCGACCGAGTGGGCGCGATATGAGCTGCATCGGGTCTTGTATGCCCAGACCTGGTACCATCTGAATTTCGGAGGTTATGCCGATTCGCTTGAACTGCTGGGCCTGGATTCAACGCCGCCGATGTTTGCCGATAAACCTGTGCAAATCGAAGTCAACCCGGATGCATTCAAGGCATCTGTCCAACTGCATCTGCCGGATATGTCCTGGCGCACCCTGACGATTGATCAGGATGCAAAGATAGTCTTATCAGAAAAATCCATGCGAGGCGTCAAACCATGAGTACTCTGGATGAGAAACAGAAAAATCTGCTGAATGCTGCTGGTATGCCTGTGTGGCTGAAGGTGCTTCTGGGACTGGCGGCCTTTGTGATTGTCGTGGCAGGGATGAAAGCAGCGGCCAGCCTGCTGGTTCCGTTTTTGCTGGCGATATTTCTTGCCATTATCAGCACTCCGGCCCTAATCTGGCTGCAGCATGTTGGAATTCGCCCTGTGTTTGCCATTTTCATCATCACCCTGATTTTACTGGCGGCCGGGAGCTTTGTCGGGGCGATTCTGGCGCAATCCCTGCCGGCATTTGCCAAGTCGCTGCCGGAATACAGCAGTAAACTTCAGGAGAACATGGATATCTTTTGTGCCTGGCTGCAAAGCAAAGGGCTGAATATTGAAAACAAGCAGATACTGCAGTATTTCAAGCCGGATTCGGCCATGAAAATCGTGGGTGACTTGCTCAGCCAGCTTGGTAATCTGATGACCAAGGGATTCCTGATTTTTCTGACCCTTGTTTTTATTTTGCTGGAGGCGTCTGGATTTGAAGTTAAATTACGCAATGCCCTGCGGAATCCGAACCAGTCCTTGCAGAAATTGTCAAAGATTACCCGTGATGTTAAGATGTATCTGGCGGTCAAGACTGCAATCAGCCTGGTTACCGGAACGCTGGCTGCGATTCTACTGATGATTGTGGGGGTGGATTATGCGGTCTTTTGGGGGCTGCTTGCATTCATCCTGAATTTTGTGCCCAATATTGGCTCCATTCTGGCGGCAATTCCGCCGGTTCTTCTGGCATTGATTCAGCTAACTCCAGGCAGCGCTATTATTGTGGCAACCGGCTATCTGGTGATTAATGTTTCATTGGGTAATTTCCTCGAACCCCGGCTGGTCGGGCAGCGGCTGGGATTATCCACGCTGGTTGTATTTCTGTCGTTGGTATTCTGGGGCTGGGTGCTTGGTCCGGTGGGAATGCTGCTGTCGGTTCCGCTGACCATGACAACCAAGATTGCGCTGCAGAGCAATGAAGACACGCGATGGATTGCGATTATCCTGGGCTCAGGTCCCGACGTAACCAAAAAGAAAAAAACACATGCCGAATCACAAGGTCATCGAGTAAAGGCTGGGGGCTGAGTGCGACTACCTGGATGCGTCTGAAAGAATCGGGGCTGTGCCTGTGTGGTGCCCTCCGTGCAGTCTTAAAAGACGATATTGACGAGGGGTCATTCCGGTCTTTTTTTTGAATATCCGGTGAAAATAATACACATTGGGGTATCCCACACGAGCGGCAATCTCATTGCATCGAAGCGGTGTGGAGCGCAGCAGGCTTTGTGCGGCTTCCAGTCTCAGATTCTGCTGATGTACAAGCGGCGCGACACGAAAAGCATCGATGAACATACGGAACAGATGGCGGTTTGACATGTGAACCAAAGATGTCAGTTCCTCGATACGAATGGGTTCCGAGAAATGGTCTTCAATATATTGCCGCACCTGGACGATGCGTTCATCGAGGTGGGCATGAAGAGAGTCTGTTGTTTGCGAGCAGCAGTGCGACACGATAATCTCAAAGATCCGGGCCAGAGAGCGGTTGGCATGGTAAGAGGACAATGAAGACCTGCTTTCAAGGAAATCAGTGATCTGGATCATCAAAATATGCAGTTCATCGGCCACATCCTTGGGTAGTTGTATCTGGGGCAGGAGTTGAATCGCTGCGCCAATGTGACGCGATAGGACCTGTTCAAAAGGCAGGGTAAGAGAGCCTCCCCTGGGTGATTCAAAGGAAAAAGTGATTTCTGAATACTTGCTTGTGCCCCAGGCGGTGACAAAATCGTGGGATTGTCCGGGAGAAATAATCACAAACGTGCCCGGCTGGACATTTTGTTTGCGGCCGTGCAGCGAATAATAGCCTGTGGAGTGGGCATATAAGACCATGTGATAAACGTCGTGGGCGTGCTCACAGAATGTTTCGATTCTTCCTGTGGGTCGATCCTGGTCCACGGTAGTATGGTGAAAAATAGGATAAAAAGACTCATTATTATCCTGAACAAGTAGGACCTGTGGACAAGTTATCTCGCTTTGTGTTCGTACATATCGATACAT
>JAFGQP010000323.1 GCA_016935635.1 Sedimentisphaerales bacterium | reverse complement strand
GCCGGGACGCCGCGGATTGTGGACGGTAATTGTGATACCAATGCCGTGGTGGATATAGGGGCATACGAATATTTCCTGCCCGGCGATTTGGATGCCACCTGCAGTGTGAATGTGGAAGATTTGAGCCTGTTTAGCCCATATTGGCTGGCCGTGGATTGCACCAGTCCGGACAATTGCGGTCAGGCCGATATCGACCGCAACGGCGTGGTTGATTTGTCGGACTTTGCGATTCTGGCAGGGTACTGGATGAAAGGCATATAGGCCAAACATTTGCGGTTCGTAGGCCGCGATTCTGACAAACCGATCCTTATTTCATCATGAAGCTCGGGAAGGACTGAAGATTAAAAGCATATAACTTCGAGGCCTTCCTGGGCTTTATGTTTGTTTATCGGTTCTATCAGCCGATGGAGGCCATGGGAACCAGGCAGTTGCAAAGCTGCTCAAGGGTGTATCGCTGGGCAAGGTTGAAGACCAGCAGGCAGCCATGATTGTGTTCGGAGGCTATGATGAGGGTGTTGGTGCCTGCGATGCCCCAGCCGATTTCCTGCGGCTGGTGACCCAGGACGAATAAATCCACATCGAATTTTTGGGCGAGATAGTCCAGTGCCTTTTGCGAGTGACGCCGGCCCCAGGTCAGCAGATACACGGGTTTGGGCCGCTGGATATCGTCCAGCGTGTAGGGGCGGTCAAAAATGGTGGTATCGAAATCTTCCTCAAAGCCGTCGGCCGGCAGCGAATGCGACAGCCAGATGCGATTAGCACATTTGACGGCCAGCGGCTGGCTCATCAGATAATCAGACATGGCCGCTTCGACATCCTCGAATTTGGCCTTGAAATGACGCCGCATAGCGGTCTTCATCGCCAGGTTCATTTCCTTGCCGGCCTTCAGAACACTGGTGTTGCAGACGGCTGCAGTGTCGTGGTTGCCCAGAATGATATGGACCTGCTCCGGGAAGCGAATTTTGTATTTGATGACTTCAAAGAGCAACTGATATGACAGGCAGCCGCCGAAGTCGTCTTCCGGGCCGCCGTGGATGATTTCCTGAAAAATGACATGGGTCTCGGGATTATTTTCGAGGTCCGCATAATGGATGATGCGTTCGAAATTCCGACGGTGGCCGTGCAGATCGCCGGTGACGATAAGCTTGCCATGGTCGGGCAGATACACGATGTTGCCTCGGCGCAGGGAGCTGCTCGCGTTGAGTTTTGCCCCTTCGTTAAAGAGTTGGATTGCCTGCTGGGGCATTGGTCGTCAGCCTTGATTGGAATATTTCACGAATCATCATATCCAGCTGTGCGATGATTTCCGACATATTGGATGGCCGATCCGCGGGTTTGTCCTGAACACAGCGTGAAACCAGTTCAGAGAGCTCGCGGGGTATCTTTTTGTATATTTCGTGAGGAGCTTTAAATTCCGGGGGCTCTGCGACAGACAAGCCGAAATCATTGGTCCGCTGAATCAGAGTCGGGACGTGCCGGCCGGTCAAAGCCCAGTACAGCGTGGCTCCGAGGTTGAAAATGTCGGTGCGGTGACTGAGATGTTCCCGGCGGACCTGTTCCGGAGCGATGTACTCCGGCGTGCCCTGGATGCGTTTTTTAATATGGCCTATCCGGCAGCTCTGTCCAAAGTCGATGATTTTAATGGCGCCGGCCTTGTTGAAAAGGATGTTGTTGGGCTTGATGTCGCAGTGGACATAGCCTTTCTGGTGCATGGCGTTCAGGGCTGAGGCAACCATCCGGAAAACCAGCAGTACATCGCCGAGGCTGAGCCGTCCGAGGTCTTCCAGTGACTGGCCGTCAAACAGCTCCATGGTCATGACCAGTTCCTGGGTTCGCATAAATTTCCTCTTGCGGATCATCTTGTAGCATTTTCGCAGATAAGGATGGTCTAGATGATTTGCAACAAGATATTCCACCTCCATTTGCTCGAATATTCGCTGGTCCTCAGGACTTTCGAAGACGGCCCGCTTGAGGGCGACCATCTGCCGGGTCTCTTCATCCTGTGCCATATAAATGACACTCCGAGCGCCGGTGCCGATGCGCTTAATAATGCTGAATCCATCTATGTCAATTGGCGTTTGAGCCATATTCTCATCTGCTCCGAGTACGTTGTTCTCCTTCACTGGCCCGATAATCCTTTGTCAGGCCTTTCTTTAAACACTTACTTTACCTTATAGTATCGGTTTTGTCCAGTGGTCATTTAATTTTTGACTGCCAGGAATATTTTTCGTCTAAATCTCTTGACAAATTAGCATTTTTAGAGAAAATATCGTCTTTCCTTTGGTTGGTTGTGCCGACAAAGGGTAGGAGATGGGTCTGTATCAGACCCGCACATTCCCCGATAGCTCAATAGGTAGAGCGAGCGGCTGTTAACCGCTAGGTCGTAGGTTCGAGCCCTACTCGGGGAGATTCATTAAAGCGTTGTAAGCATAATACTTACAACGCTTTTTTTGTGGACATAGAAAAAATAGAATAATTATTACCATTTATTTCTACGCAGAATCTACGCAGAATGAAGATTTTGATGCTTAATTCTTGTCAAATTTTGGGGTAGAAAAGGGAACAGAAAAAGCATTCTGCGTAGAGAATAAGGGAACAAGAAGCACAGTATCCCTTCGATTTAGACTGTCTCAATTGAGTCAGTTCACTGTTATCATTTCTTACATTCCCCATTTATACCATTCTCAACGGCTTGATTTCAGAGTTCATTTATACAAGATAAAGATATCTCCCACATGTTCAGGAGAAGGTGGATTAACAGAGTTGATATTGAAGATTATAATCAGCATAATAGTCCTATAATATTAAGGACATGGGGAGATGGGAAAAAAAACGACAATTAAGTTCTGTATTGGTTCAGCCGGAATTGGACAAATTGCCTTTCCGGTTAAGTGACTAAATCTGCCTTTGGCAGAGAGTTTTTTAAGGCATAAG
>JAFGQP010000322.1 GCA_016935635.1 Sedimentisphaerales bacterium | reverse complement strand
TCATTTTTTTGTTCTTGAAGTCTGAATCCGCAGTAGGACTAAACGTAAAAGAACCATCCTCGGCTGTAAATAATGAACTGCTGGACCACATCCCGGGCGCCCATTCTATCTCGTGAGTAACCACGGCACCCGATACGGGGGTTCCCGTTGCCGAATAATAGACCTTGCCGCTGACGGTATAGGAGTAGCTGCCTGCAGCTAGTGCAGACAAAACAACTCCCAGGAATAAAAGAAAGAAATGTTTGTTCATAATACGATTTCCTTAACATGAGACATATTATCGCATGAACATTGCGGCCCATCGATGTGTAACCTGAAACGCCAATGCATAACACTCACTGACACTCGCTTCAACAAGCGGTCATTGATAGTGCATAAAAACTTTCTGGGAAATGATAAAGACGTCAGGATGCCTTACAAGTATCCTCATATCTTTCCATCTCCCAATCCATCTTATTGTATCGCTTGATAGAAACAATTCATATCCGTAAAAATACTGCTTTTGAAAAAAATCGTGAATATTCTTAAATAAGTAAAATGGTGTAGAGAAATGAAGAACTATTTGCAAGTAGCAAAACTAAACTCTCGAATGAAATTCAATAAGTATACCTGTAATCAGGTCAATGTTTGCAGATGGGGTCACAGCTCTCTTAAAATATTATGATGAAAATATCTGGGGGTGCCGCACAATCCAATTGAAAATTTCAGAATGACTCAAAATTCCGCAGAATTTATTCTGGCTATCCATAACCGCAAGGCAGTCGCAGGATTGATCGGCAAGCAATTTTGCGGCACAGGACAATTCGGCTTTGCCAAAGACAACCTGGGCTTCTTTGTGCAGCAAGGTACTAACAGGACGATCCAGAATACTGTCTTTATTTTCGAACACGGATACACTCACCGGATCCATCAGTGAAGCAACGTAGTCCAGTATATCCTGCTGCGAAACAATTCCAACCAGTCGGGCTTGTTTATCCAGGACCGGAATATATCGAATCGCTGTTGCCAGAAAAAGGCAGATTGCCCTGGCAATATCATCATCCGGTTCCAGACAAATGACATATCCGGCCATTAAATCATTGACGCATAGTTGGGAAAAATAAGATGAATAGTTGTCTCCAATTGCGGAACCAGCAGATGCAGTATCTAAAACCAGTTTCAAGATGGATCCTGAATTCACCTGCCCTACCAGTTTTTCATCCTGTTCAATCCCTATCACCTGGGTGTAATCGGCCAGCATCGCCGTTACGACATCGACAATGCCAGCCCAGGGGGTCATTGTTTTTGGATGGGCAATCACCACATCGTCAACTGGGATAGCCAACGCATCATGAAACTCCTTCATGTCTTTGCGTAAAAGACTAGGCAAAATGAGATGCAGAATATCCTTAATGCAAACTCGGCCAGCCAGTTTCATGAAACGCGACAAATCGGCTTCTTTAACAACAAGCAGGGTGTCCAATTGCTGCGAAATGAAATTCTCGATTGCCTGTTGAACTGTCTGTCGCTGACGCAGCATGACAGGATTGACTTGCATCACATCCTGCGCCCAGCGACAAGTTCCTGCCGGCCTGGACAAAGACACAGCAGCATCCTTGCCTATGCTAACATGTAGGGTCCCATCGTGCATTGCTACCCTTATGCATGACAGCGGAACACTCCATATTTCCCGCTGTCTGGCTTGTTACGAAAAAACACACTTCAGTTTACAGTTTACGTTCGCGTAGATATCCAATGTTACTGCTTGTATCGACAATTAAAAAGTCGAACATTAAGTGATTATACCGCAATGTACATATTTTTACCATGCACACATAGGTATTTTTACCTATACACACATGGTTTTTGGAGAGAAACTGAAAATAAACCTGCGTAGAATCGGAAGCTACCTATCCGATTCCACATGTTCCTCGGTGTGTAATGTTTCGGATTTCGATGGGGAATTTTTATTGGACTCAGCAGGGATTTCCTGTATCCGAATTCGGGGCTGCGGGGAAGGCTTGTCCGATAATTCAGGAATATCAATCGTTTTCAACTCTGCCAGAAGCGGATCATCATCGTCTAAAATATCGTCCTCATCGGCCAGAGCATGATCCGATAAAGTATTCGTGGTGTTTTCAGCTAATTCTTCTTCTGTCTGCAGATCTTCCCGGTCCAGTTCCTGCTGCCCGGAAGACTGCTGCTCGACCGCGATGCGTGATAAAATCGCCTGCTGAACAGCCTGTTCGGCAGGCCGGTCGGTCAATGCAGTTAAATAAATAGGGCCTTTAATTTCAGTCTGCTCGACACGGATAAGCTGATTGCGCATCAGTTCAAGCATAGCCAGAAACAGGCCAATCATCACCAGTTTATTGGTCTTGCCCTGAAAGACTTTTTCAAAGGTCAAGGGGCCTTCGACCTGCAGTCGATGCAGAACTTCAATCTGGTACAAGTCAATCGGGGTCTCGTCGGTGATACGACTGTAGCTAGAGGTGTGCCCAGTCGCTTTCATGATGGAATCGAAGGCTTCCAGCAGTGTCCAGATGCTGACCTGATCCAGATCCAGCTCCGGTTCGGACGTATTTTTCATGCTGGATAATATCGTATCGGGGCGAGTGAATCGCTGCTGGCGCTGCTGAGCAGCACCGGCCAGCAGATTCGCGGCATCTTTGATGCGTTTGTATTCCAGAAGCTGACGGACCAGCTCGGCTCGCGGGTCACCGGTTTCGGTCTGTTCGGTGCTTTCTGCTTCCGTTCGCGGAAGCAGCATGGCGGATTTGATCTCCATCAGCGTCGCCGCCATAATCAGAAAATCCCCGGCCAGGTCGATATCCAGGGACTGCATCATCTGAATATATTCAACATATTGTGCCGTAACACGCGCGATGGGGATATCGTAAATATCCACTTCTTCCTTGCGGACCAGATACAGCAGCAGGTCCAGCGGGCCGGCAAATACATCTAAATTGACGCGATATTCGTTCATCGATTCCCCATCGGACACAGACCAACAGCCTTGCGAACCTCATCAATGGTCTGCCTGCCGATTGCACGGGCTCGCTGAGCACCGGTCTGTAAAATCCTTTCCACCTCATCCAGATTGTTTTCCAGGTCTTTGCGTTTTTCACGGTAGGGACGGAAATAATCATGAATCATTTCGACCAGCCGTTTTTTGGCATGTCCATAACCTATGCCCCCCTGCCGATATTTCTGGTCCCATTCGGCAAGCTCTTCAGGGCTGGCAAACAGCTTGAGCATTGCAAAGACGTTGCATTTATCCGGATCCTTGGGGGATTCCATCGGTGTTGAGTCCGTCACCACACTCATAACTTTTTTCTTGACGCTGTTTTCCGGCTCGAAAATCTCAATGGTGTTGCCATAGCTTTTGCTCATCTTGCGGCCATCAATCCCGGGCACAACGGCTACGGACTCAAGAATATAATCTTTAGGCAGCGGGAAGATTTCGCCATAGGCATTATTAAAACGCTGGGCCATATCGCGGGTCATCTCCAGATGCTGCTTCTGGTCGGCCCCGACGGGGACCAGGTCGCTCTTGAACAGCAGAATATCGGCGGCCATGAGGGCCGGATACGTAAACAGCCCAAGATTCGGGGAAAGGCCCTGAGCCACTTTATCTTTATAGGTGGTGCACCGCTGAAGCAGGCCCAGAGGCGTTACGCAGGATAAAAACCAGGTCAGTTCGGCCACTTCAGAGACATCGGATTGCCGCCAGAACACGGATTTTTTGGGGTCCAGTCCCAGCGCCAGGTAGTCCATCGCGACGTCGAGTATCCGCTGGCGGATGTCATCTGAGGTGGGATTCGATGTCAGCGCATGATAATCGGCAATGAAGTAAAAACCTTCATTTTCATCCTGCAGCTTGAGATTCTGCCGCATCGCACCGAAATAATTACCTATATGCAACTTACCCGATGGCTGAATACCTGATAATACTCGCACTCTCATCTCCTGAATTAGGCATTGAAGAATAAAACGCAAATACTATCAACTTTTCATCGACAAGTCAATCTTGCATCCATATTTCCAGTGGACATATCAGCTTATTCCTATCTATTATTCTGTGTAAAATTGCTTATTCCAGCCAATAACCAGCCATAATCATATAATCAAGGATATCAATCACGCAATCGCCATTCAAATCGATATCAAGCGGCATCCTGCAATCCCTCTTAAGCCACTCGGCAGCGAAAAGCGAGAAGTCAGATTGGTTTATATAACCATCTCGAGAGATATCACCTCGCATCGGCCCAGACCACGGATTCAGATACGTTCCGTCAACGATTTGCTGCGATATCCCCGGTCCCTGCCATGCAACGGCCATGTGATCGGCTCCATCTTTGTCTTTATGCAGGACTTCAATATAGTATTTCCGCCCGGCCAGTAATTCCACTGCTTCCGATTGCTGGGTGGAGAATTTATCCCATTGGTAAGGATTCGTCCAGCCCGAGACTGATGCAATAAGGGCGGCTTTATCCGGCGATGCATCCGGACTGAGCCATAATTCACAGGAATCATCCCCGGCAATCCAGAAGGTGTAGCTGCCGTTTTGGGTTGGGCTAAGATACCCGCGGATGCGGCAGCCATAGCTTTCACCGAAATTAGATGGGATTTCCAGTCGGGGCAGATATTCAAGGCCGGATGGATTATCAGGATAATTCAGATTGGATGTCAGATTGCTGACCTGATCGCCGGCAACGTCACTCCACCATTCCCGCAGGACCGTACCGGTCAGATCGCCGACCAGTCGTATCGCCGGGTAAGGCGGCTGGGCCATTCCATCGCCAAGATAAAAACTGGTATGCGGCGGCTGATTGTACGCCACATTCTGCCAGGCCGCACCCAGCCGGTAAACCGGGTCGTGCATCAGGGTATAAATACGATATGCTGTTGGAATCGTGGTCGTAAAAATCCGCAGGCGGGTATCATCACTGGTCCGTAATATGATCTCTTCGCGCCAGTCCCCGAGAATATCCGCCTGTAGGCAGGGATTGGATTTGGTTCCATTGTTGCTTGCGACATCATAATTATAGATAGTCAGAAGCCGGCTGGAAGACCCTGCCGCGGCATTCCACTTATCCAGCTTTGTACCATCCAGCAGTTCCCGTAATAAATCGCCATCCCACCAGATTGCAAAATTGGTTGACGGCGGGTTGGTAGTGGTAATGACTTCACCCGTACAACTGCGTATGCCGCCAAAGCCCCAGCATTCATAGCCTGGATACCGCGGGTCAATGTCCGCAGAGACGCCTCGTCCGACGTCGGCATTGTCCGTCTGCCAGAGAATCTGGCCGGTATTGGCGTCTCGGAACGATGCACCCGGCGTCCCTGTGCTTTCGTGGATAGTAAATACTTCAGATCCCGGCCGGCTTGGATCCAAATCTGAAACATGCATCGCATCGCCGTGACCAAAGCCGGTGGAATACAGTCCCTTGCCGTTGTCATCAATTGCACAGGCGCCATACATGATTTCATCTTTGCCGTCGCCGTCCACATCGGCTACGCTGAGATTATGATTGCCCTGGCCGCGATAGGCGCTATTGCCTGCGGTACCGTCATCGCTGTCAAAGACCCATCGCAGGCTGAGTTTGCCGTAGCGAAAATCCCACGCCGCCAATACCGTTCGTGTATAATAACCACGACACATCACGATGCTGGGACGCTCCCCATCCAAATATGCCGCGCAGGCCAGAAAACGATCCACGCGATTGCCGTAATCATCCCCCCAGATAGCTCTAATCTGCGATGGCGTCGGCGTCAGGGTCGTGGGGTGCCGCGGGACGACATAGTTTGTCGTATCCAGAATCGCACCGGTTTGTCCATCAAAGACCGTAAAATACTCCGGCCCGGCCAGGATATAACCGCTGGAATTCCGCCAGTCAGCAGCGGGATCGCCAATCACGTTTCCAACCCCATCAACCGTTCCATCGGCTGTTTTGCAGGCAATTTCAGCCCTGCCGTCACCATCGAAATCATAGACCATAAACTGGGTATAATGAGCACCGGCACGAATATTAACGCCCAAATCAATTCGCCATAAAAAGGTACCATCCATTTCATAGGCGTCCAAATAGACATTGCCCGTATAGCCGGACTGGGAATTGTCCTTGGCATTGGATGGATCCCATTTGAGAACGATTTCATACTGGCCATCGCCGTCAACATCACCCACACTGGCATCATTGGGACTGTAAGTGTAGCCGACACCATCGGGCGTGGTACCGCCGGCGGGAACCTGAAGCGGTATATCACGATAAAAGCTGTTCCAGGCCGCAACCGAATCGGATAACTCCTGTTCCACGCCGTCAATTACGGCGGCGATACTGTATGTGCTGCCAGCACTGCCGCCAGTATCGACATAATTGGTCGACGCTGCGATGGGAGTTGTATTAATTTTTACCGAATTACGATAGATATTAAATGCAATGTCCATCGGGTCTGTACCCAACATACGCCATCCGATATAGACCTTGCTGCCGCCCTGCCAAACGGCAACCACCCCGCGATCCAGATTTTCCATATATCGTTTTGGAGTCGATAATCGCATCGTTGTCAGGATGGTTTGATTGAGTGCTTCACTATAGGCTATTTCGACTTTCCATCCCGGCTCAGTTGTCAGAAGTCCCGCATCAACCAGACCTGTAAAGAAACCAACTGTGTCACCGGTACAGCGGACAACGCCATTTTTCCGTATATTGATTTTTCCGGTCGCTCCGTTATAAGCTACCCGAGCGCCTCCCATGTACACCACTCCGCCCCAGATGTTCAATAGTCCGTTACTTCCAGAGCCGTAACCAACCGTCAATACACTTTTACAGGTCAATGTACCTCCGGTGATGGTCACAACGCCGGTGCCTGAGCCGCTGCCAATATAAATATTATTTCTGACATTCAGCGCCCCCCCGGAAATCAGCACTTCTCCATTCCAGTAAGCGGGACTACCTGGCCGCAATTCACCGGCAGAAACTGTCAGAATCCCCTCTGTATTAACCGGCAAAGACGATACAGAATAATAAGATACAGAAGTATTCGAAAAGATGGGATTGTACGGTGAGCCCGCACCGATGGATACGACTCCGTTTGGAGCACCGGAAGGACTCCAATTGCCGGAATCCATAAAATCAGTACTGACAGAGCCTACCCAGGAACTATCGGCATGAATCAAGCCGCCGGTAAAAATACACAGTAAAAATAACATTGTTGGTTTGATTGCAGTACTTGTTTTCATGCTATCTTTTTTTCTATAACTATTTTCTTCATAGTAACTTAAGAAACAAATAGAATGGTTTTCTTACCCCCGAACATCACTCTTTGACCCTGTTCAACTATTATTATATAGCTAATACGCTTGTGTATTTGCTAAAATTCCATAAAGAATTAACATTTTTGCCGGCTTTGATATCTGATTTAAATTTTTTTAAAAAAAACATCTAATTTCTCTGAGTTTGTCTATATTTATAAGGATTCAGGGAATCGCCTGCTAAACTAAATTAAGATATTAAAGATATGCCGCATCACAAAATACATAGTGAGGATTACCATCTATTTATCAAGCTGTATCTGGCTAATGAACGGCGAATTTACGGATACGTCCGAGCGTTAATTCCCAATTGGTCCGATGTGGATGATATCATTCAAGAGTCGGCTTCGGTGATGTGGTCCAAATTCAATGAATTTGAAAAAGGCTCTAATTTCAGTGCCTGGGCATTGCGAATCGCCCATTTTCAGGTCTTGAATTACTATAAAATAAAAAAACACAACAAGCTTTACTTCAGCGACGAGACAATTAATTCCCTGTCTCAAAAAATTCTATCTACCAATCCCAATACCGATGAACGTTTGAATGTCCTGAAAAAATGCATTCACAAGCTGCACGATCATGAACGGTCTTTAATTGAACTTCGCTATGAACCCGGGGCAACGACCAAAAGTGTCGCCCATCAAACCGGCAAAGAAGTGCATGCACTCTACAAATTATTCAATAAAATTCACGCCCGGCTGCTTTTGTGCGTCCGGCGAACACTGGCCGAGGGGGAACTGATATGAAGATAACCCTGGAGCAGTTAAACAGACTCTTTACCCTGCTGGGTGCTTTACGAGAAGACATTCTGACAGAAGCCGAATTTGCAGAACTCAACCAGATGCTTGAGACGATCCCCCAGGCACAGGATATCTATCTGGATTATATTAATCTGTGTACGGAGCTGTGCAATCTTCAGGCGGCAACCCGCCACAATCCGACGATCACGCATGCAATCCAGCACCCTGACAATTCGGCGGTCAGCGATTTTTCCATTCCGCTGGATGTCCTTGAGATGATGGGCGATTATGAACGTACCGCAGAGCGGATTGAGCTGCCCCGCGAAACCCAAGACTCTTGTTCTCCGATGCCAATCCACAGGGTCTCACATAATATCTCCAAGACCCCAATCATCACGGCGATCGCATCCCTGGCGGCCCTTGTCTTTCTGCTGGTTTATATTTATCTCAAGCCTCAAACGACCTTTGAGGTGGCTACCATCACCGATTCCATCCATGCAAAATGGTCTTCCAGTCATCCCATCAAGCCCGGCTATCGTGTTTCGGTGGAGCTGGAGCCGATTCAACTGCTTTCGGGTGTGCTTGAAATGGAAACCGACCTTGGGGTTAAAATGCTGCTGGAAGGCCCGGCGGAGTTTCGCTTTACCAATTCGGCGGAAATCGCCATGAACTACGGGAAACTGTATTCCACCGTCGGACCAGCCGGCAACGGCTTTACCGTCCAGACCAAAAACTCCAGAGTCATCGACCTCGGGACGGAATTCGGCGTGCTGGCTGAGCCGCATGGCAATTCCGAAGTTCATGTATTTCGCGGTAAAACGCTGTTTATCACAGGCAGCAAAAATGCCGCGAAAACAACCGTCGATGTCCCGGCCGGGCAGGCCTATGCAGCCAATCATTCCGCGGCCAGTCGGATTGATCTGAATAAGACGGGTTTTATCAAAGCCATCGATTCCAAAACCAGGCTGATATGGCGCGGACAAAATGAGATCAGCCTGGCCGATGTGGTCGGCGGCGGCAATGGATTTGAGGTTGGAAAACCCAACATGGGGATCAATCCCCTTTCCGGAGAACTTGAGACCATCAATCGTTCGAGCCGGAAGGCCGGCAATCGGTTTACAGCCGTTGTATCCAACGCATTTATTAATGGTATTTTTGTTCCGGATGGAACCACTGAGCAAATCGTCAGTTCGGCCGGGCATGTCTTTAAGGAATGCCCGCCAACGCACGGAATTTTCTATGCCCCGGCATCCAACACACCCAGTAAATTCAAGGATTTGTCGCTGTTTCTGGGCGACACCAACTACAGTCTGCCGCAGAATCCGAGCATCTTTCTCCACGCCAATTTGGGCATCACATTCGACTTGAATGCCTTCCGCAGCCGCCTGCCAGGAGCCACCATCGAGAAATTTATCACTGATGCGGGCGTCTGTGACACAGCACCAGGGCCGTTCAATGTGGATATCTGGGTGCTGATCGACGGGCAAGTACGATATTCCAGGACCGGTGTTACACAAAAAGGACTCCAGGATCAATTGAAAATTGAAATACAGGATCAGGACAATTTTTTAACCCTGATCGCCACTGAAGGTGAAAATTCGGATGATAATCCAGACTATCAGCGATCTTCCATCGGCTGCGACTGGGTATTGTTCGGCAGGCCGATGTTAAAATTGAAAAATATCCCTTAGAAATCCGTATACTAAGGACCTTATCAACTTAATTCCAGGAGGATTTGTTATGAAGAAGAAATGGTTGATGATAGCGATGGCCATTATCCTGCTGCTATCAACAGGATCTATGGCAGAACTGATTATCACCACTGCCACCGGCAATGGAGCCGACGGCGGCATCTCCAATGATGGAAACCAGGGGCCGAATGTGGTGATAAACGGAGACAGCAGCCCGATCCGCCGCTTTGAAGGAACACGTGCCAAGGCAACACTTGTTCGCTTTGATGTCCGCAATGTGGGCGGGGATTTAAGCGGAGCCACCCTGTCTTTTACGACAACATCAACAGCGAATCGAGGCAGAACACTGAATCTCTGGGTTTTGACCGATGACAGTCTGGACAACTGGAATGAGTCGACAATCTGCTATAATACGGCTCCGGGCATCATCCATGAAGGTGAAACCGGTTATCAAGTCAGTTACATCACCCTGGATGAAACAAAATGGGCCTTGGCGGGAACCATGCCCATCGCTGCTGCAACAGGTCTCAACACAGGTGCGATTGATCCTGGCTTCATCAAAAATGACAAGAACGGCCTTTTAACCATGCTTCTGTACACCAGCACCAGCGATAGTTCTCAAAGCTGGAATGTCGCCAACAAAGAAGGATCGATTCCGGCACCCACGCTGACATTCCCCAATGCCCGCTGTGCAATCAATCCTGTTCCGGCATCAGGTTCCGAGGTGCTGCCCTCACTGACGACATTAAGCTGGACCAACGCGGAACCCAATCATCCGGCCGGCATAATCACCTGCGATGTGTATTTAGGCACCAGTGAACCCAATATGGCCCTGACCGGCTATGGCCTGACTCAAATTGCCGATGATACGACTTTAACCAGTGTCACAATCCCGGCCCCCATGCGGCCGCTGGACGAAACAACCTATTACTGGATCGTTGACAGCTATGATTCCAGCAGTGGAATTCCTTACCTGGGAACCGGCGCCGTGTGGCGTTTTAATGTTACAGGCGTACCGCTGATTACGGTCCATCCACAGCCTCAGACCCTGATCCCGGGGCAAACGGCAGAATTTACCATAACCGTCGAAAGCTTCAGTGAAGCCCATTATACATGGTATCGCAGTGCGGACAATGCCAACAACACCGCAGCGGATGACATCCAGGTTGGAACCGACTCCAGTGTCCTGTCGCTTACCGCCACGGGGACCGATGAAGGTTATTACTACTGCAAAGTGGTCAACAAAAGCGGAGAAGTCAACGCCGCTTACTCCAATACCGCTCTGCTGGTGGTCCATCGACAGGTCGCACACTGGACATTGAACGCAGCCGACTTTACCGGCGGCCAGTATCAGGATATCAGCGGCGAGGGGCATCCAGCCGATCCGAACGGCCCATCACCTGTTTTTGACAGCGGCGTCATTACCGGCAGCGAAGGCATCCTGATGGATGCTCATGGCTTTGCATCGGCAGGCACATGGAATCCGGCCAATTACTCAAATGCATTTACCATCTCGATGTGGATTAAATGGAACGGGGCCAACGGTTCCTACCAGAACCTCCTGAGCAAGATGGACAGCTGGGCTGCCGACGACATGATGTGGCAGTTCGGCATCAGCCCTGAAAATTCGATCGGCATTATCCGCAGCGGAGGATCCACCATTTCCAACGGCACTCCTGTCACAGGCGAATGGGAATTTATCGCCCTGACATTCAATGGTACCGCGGCAACCATTTATCGGGTTGTGGAGGGCAATATTTATTTCTTAACCGGATCGGGTTCGTTCAGTCTCGGAACCGACACCGCGGCAGCCCTGTGGCTGGGAGCCAGTGCCGGCGGCGAGCAGCTCTTTAATGGAATTCTGGACGAAGTTCAGATCTTTAATTATGCCAAAGAACCTGCGGCGATTGCAGACCTGTATAACCAGATGCTCAGCCGGGATTTCTGCGTGCTCAGCTACGGCAGCAGTGATTTTGACCTGGATGTCAATAATAACTGCCGGATTGACATGGAAGACTTTGCGGCACTGGCCGCCAACTGGATGGCTTGCGGCTTACATCCCGAAACCGCTTGCCCTTAAGTCAACAGGAAAATGCGTCAATGCGGGCGGCAAAGTTGCTGCTCGCTGGTACTACAAGTGATAATAAATAATTGTGGAGGATAAAATTATGAAAAATATATTAGTATTGACGACACTTATACTGATGATGGCGGGTATGGCGGTACAGGCGGATACCATTACTCTGGGCACTGATGCTGACACGTACCTGCGTGACGCTACCGTTCGCGGCGATCTCGATTTTATGGATGTCCGCGGAGGCACCTATGACTTTGCTTCGTACATGCGTTTTGATCTGAAAAGCCTGGGCGCCATTGAAATCACCAGCGCGCAATTAATTCTGATCAACAGCGGCACCGGATCCACAAACGGAAACATCGTCACCGCCCGGGTCGCCCTGCATGGACTCAACAATACAGCAGGCAACACTCCGCAGGACTGGGACGAAGCCACGCTTTCCGAGAACGGAACCAATCCCGCCGGAGCAGAGTGGACAGGTACAGTTCCGATGAATCTGACCACCGGAAGACTCACGAATCTTGATCAGGAAGATGGTGTTGCCGTCACTGAAAGCCTGGTTAAAACCGGCACCAATTACTGGGATCCCGGAGCCTGGACGATCACCCTCTCGGGACAGGCGGTTGTGGACTTCCTCCAGGGCCGCGTTTATGATGACGGACTAGCCACGTTCATTCTGGCTTGTGACGACTCCAACAATAATGGCGGCTATGGCATTTGCACCAAAGAACATGCCACGGAAACATGGCGTCCGCAACTGGTTCTTGAATACACCCCGCTTACCACCGCTCACCTGCCCAATCCTGCAGACGGATCAACGGTTCCATCCTATTGGACAGAGCTGTCATGGCGTAATCCGGACCCGAATGATCCATCACAGCCTGATATTACCAGTGATGTTTATCTTGGTCTGGATCCTAATACGCTGACATTGATTGCCGACGACACTCTCGAAACAAAAGCTGCAATACCCTTTGCGTTGTCAGCACCTGCCAAATATTTCTGGAAAGTGGACTGCACCGACCCCAATTCGGGATTAATCGAAGGCCCGCTCTGGTCCTTTTTCACCAGCTCTGCTCCCGAGGTTTCAGTAAATCCGACGGACATCTTTGCATTCGCAGGTGAATCGGCAGTGTATTCAGCCGGCTTTACCAGCACATCGGCGATTGTCACCAACAAGTGGTATAAAGTCGGCGAACCGGCGGTCGAATTGACGCCCGGATCCAATGTCTCCATCAGTCTCAGCTATGACGACGCAAGCGGGATCTACACATCAACACTGACCCTCAGCAATCTGACCGATGCCGAGGACGGCCACTATTACTGCACTCTTGGAAATGCCGGCGGAACAACCGACAGTGCATCAGCCAAACTGATTATCAAACGTTTGATTGCACACTGGCCATTCGAAGGTGATGCCGCCGACGTCACAGGTGTTTATAACGGGACTCTGACCGGAACGCCGGCTTTTGAATCCAGCGGCAAGGTCGGACAGGCCATCATTTTTGACGGTGTTGATGATTACATTGATCTGCCGGACGGCTTCAGCGATTTCTCGGCGGGTATGTCCATCGCGGTATGGTCGAATCCGTCAGCCGCCACCAGCTGGGGACGCTTTGTTGATTTTGGAAACGGTGCAGGCGGAGTGAACATTCTGTTTACCCGCAATGGAACCACCAATACTCTCAGATTTGATACCAACCTGGGTTTGGTAGAGGCGGAAAACGCATTTACCCAAAATGAATGGCAGCTGTTTGTTGTTTCAATGACCGAGGCCGGTTCAGTCACCATTTATAAAAACGGCCTTCCGATTCAAACCGGAACCGTTGGCCTGCCGGAAGTCGTGACGCGTACTCTTAACTATATCGGCGAAAGCAACTGGACAGCAGATGCCTTTTACGCCGGGATGATGGATGATATGCGTATCTACAACTACGGGGTTACCGCGGATGAGGTCGCCGACCTCTACGCCGGTGTTGTCGGACCGTATTGCCGCACTCGCCCGATTTACGATTTCAATGGCGATTGCCAGGTCATGCTGGAGGATTTCGTCTATCTGGCCGGCTATTGGCTTGATTGCGGTTTTTATCCCGTTACAAATTGCCAGTAATTAAAAACTCTACACGGCGGGCGGTGCAAACTGCCCGCCTTTTTTTTGCTGCCCCTGAATGAACTGGTCCGCCTGAGGAGCGGCTCTAACCTTTTGTACTATGTTTTGGCAAATGCCTGCTGTGTCTATTTTGCCTGACATGCGGCAATTCGATCGGCCCATTTCTTCTGCCACTTTTTATAGTCATTGGCAACGGTCCGGCCCCAGCCGCCATACCAGGAGTAGCCATTTCGGCGGTCGGTACCCAGATCGTTAAAATTATAATATTTGACTCCATCACGGTCGGCAAAAAAGGAACGATTGGTTTCAATCTCATAAAAACGGGCCCACAAAGGCTCTGCCTGCGGATCCTTGACGGCAATACGATTGCCCCCGGATTTGGTGATTCGAATACCGTGAATCACGGACACTTCGTACCACTGCGCCCCGGCCATTACAGCATTGATTACCTCGGGACCGGGATTGTCCAGTGTCATCAGCAGCCGTAAAATCGAGGCGCTTTCTGAGCCGCTAAGCGACACCAGCTCATAACTGCGGGCCGGACGGGGAGAAAAATCAACGGCATCGTGCTGGGCACACCATACGGTCAGCTTGCCATTAACCCGAATCTGGCATTTAAGAATACAATCGATACCGCGATCGAAGGCTTGTTGTGCTGCTTTGCGATTCCGGGCATCAAGGAAATCATATAAAGGCAAGGATGCGGCATCCCGCATAAAAACCATCAGATGAACCATGGTATCATCGTTGAATGTAATGTGACGATGATACTGCTTGCTGAGAGGGTAATACTGCGGCCAGCCGCCGGAGGGATACTGAGCCCCGAGAATATGTGCAAATCCCTTGAGAAAGGCCTGTTTATAACGCTCATTGCCGGTGGCCT
>JAFGQP010000060.1 GCA_016935635.1 Sedimentisphaerales bacterium | reverse complement strand
GCGGGGGCTGGATTCGAACCAACGACCTCCGGGTTATGAGCCCGACGAGCTACCAGACTGCTCTACCCCGCGTTCAGGAATGTACCAATGTAACACAGAATAAAAAAATACGCAACCTTTTGCTGGCTATTTTTTCAAGTTTTCATTAATTTTTTGACACAGCATGTCGGCTTTGCCCTCAGGGTATTTAAAGGACGGCCACTGGGTAAAAACACCGTCTCTTTCATGTCGCGGGATAATATGAAAGTGCAGGTGCATGACAACCTGCCCGGCAGCAGAGCCGTTATTGCATAAGATATTATATGCAGGAGCATCGACTGCGGCAGCAACGGATCGGGCAAGCTGCGGTAGGACTTTGGCTGTTTCGGCCAGAATATTCGGGGGGCACTGATCGATGCGGTCGATGTGGTTTTTGGGAATCAGCAGGGTATGGCCGGTGCTGACGGGACCTATGTCCAGGAATGCCAATACATGGTCATTTTCGAAGATTTTATAACAGGGGATGTGCCCGGCAACAATTTTACAAAAGATACAATCTGTTTGCGTCATAAAATGGACTCTCCAGTTTTATTGCATTGATGAGCTTATTGTCACTATTACAGGATTGATTTTATCACTATTTGTCTGCCTGCCCAATAAAAAAAGCCCGATGAAAAGAAAACCTCTTCATCGGGCCTATAATATATAAGCAAGAAATTAGTCAGCCTTTTTAGCTTTCCTGGTCTTTTTGGCCGGGGCCTGTGCTTCTTCTTTCTTCTCCTGGCCGACTAACTGCAACAGGACCAGTTGACCATTGTCGCCCAAGCGTGTCTTGGCCAGCTTGATAATGCGAGTATAGCCTCCGGGACGATCCAGATACTGTGGGGCAATGTCGCTGAACAGCTTGCCGATGACAGTGCCCTTGCGGACATTCTGACCATCTTCTTCGACATAAATGGCGCGATTATTCAGCGTTGAAATCGCCTGGCGACGAGCATGCAGTGTGCCTGCCTTGGCCGTGGTAATCAGTTTTTCGGCAAAGCGCTGCACTTCTTTGGCTTTTTGAATCGTGGTTGAAATGGTTCCGTGCTCGAACAGCGAAGCGGCCATATTACGCAGCATCGCTTTGCGGTGTTCACTGGTCCGATTCAGACGTCTTCTGGCTCTTAAATGACGCATATTAAATTACCCTTAACTTTCGTTTAGCTTGTACTTTGTTATATTAATGCACTTGGCCCATTCCGAGCGACAAGCTCAGGTCTGCGAGCTTCTGTCGGACTTCACGCAGGCTCGTTTTGCCGAAACTGCGAATCTTGAGCAGATCTGCTTCAGCCATGCTGACCAACTGACCTACCGTTTGAATATTGTTCGATTCCAGACAATTGCTGGAACGGACTGTCAGGTTTAACTGTTCGATCGGCATGGCCATTTTGGCAGCCAGCTCTTCATCAACGGCACCCGTCTCAACTTCCGGCGCTGCTGTTTCCAGTTCGACGGTTTCCTCTTCAAGCTCGGAATACTGCACGAACGGATTGATATACTTGCGAAGAATCTTGGACGCTTCCACAAGGGCAATCTGAGGCGCTACAGTTCCATCGGTCCAGATTTCCAGAATCAGCTTGTCGTAATTTGTCCTCTGGCCGACGCGGGTATCTTCCGTTTTATAACGTACCCGCAGAACCGGCGAGTAAATCGCATCCACTTCGATCAGGCCCACCTGCTGATCGAATCGGTCTTTCTGAGCGATTCTTTCTGCAGCGGTGGTGTATCCGCGGCCGACTCCAATGCCCAGTTCCATTTCGAACTTGACATCTTCGGTGAGCGTGACAATGACCAGATCGGGATTGAGAATCTCAACCGCGGAATCGCTTTCAATCATCCCGGCCGTGACCGGTCCGGCTTTACTGGCGGACAGCTTGACGGTTCTGGGGGTATCGCCCTGCATCCGGACAACGACCTGCTTGATATTCAGAACGATGTCGGTAACATCTTCCATCACGCCTTTGATGGTCGTGAATTCATGATCGGCACCGGTGATTTTGATCCATTCAATCGCACAGCCTTCCAGTGAAGACAATAGTACACGACGCAGGCTGTTGCCGATGGTAGTACCAAAACCGCGTTCGAACGGTTCGACAACAAATTTTCCGTAACGATCGGTGGATACCTGTTCATCACGAACAATGCGTGTCGGTAATTCCAATCCTCTCCAGGTTATTCTCATAATTTCTTAGCCTCCCACAATTGGGACGAATGTTCTCAGCGCTTGAAAAGGCAGGCAAAATCCAAATCGCTATCCGGTATCCGTCCGCTGTGACTTTCTCTATTACATTAACACTTATCGTGAACAGAATTCAACAACGAGCTGTTCTTCCACAGCCAGCTGGACATCATCCCGTGTCGGCAGTGCAACCACGGTTGCCATCGGCTTGGCTGCATCAAACTGAAGCCAGCCCTGTACCGCATAATTGGGATTGCTATCAAGCTGTGCCTTGACCAGCTTGCGGGTCTTTTCGGAATTCTTCAGGGTAACCTTGTCGCCGACCTTGACCATAATGCTGGGGATATCCACGCGCCGGCCATTGAGATAAATATGACCATGCGAAATAAGTATCCGGGCAGCCTTGCGGGACGGGGCAAAATTCAGCTTATAGACCACGTTGTCCAGTCTGCGTTCGAGCAGCTCCAGAAGACGCTTGCCTGTGTCGCCTTTGCCCTTGAGAGCCAGGTCGAAGATTTTCATGAACTGTTTATTGAGCAGACCATAGTAGCGTTTAAGCTTCTGCTTTTCACGAAGCCGAACCGCATAATCGCTGCCACGGCCTTTGCGCCAGCCGTGCTGGCCGGGGGCCATGCTTTTCTGACGCTTTTCAATAGCACACTTTGCGGTTTCGCAGCGCGTGCCTTTGAGCAGCAGTTTCATTCCCTCTCGACGGCAAAGTCTGCATGACGGTTGAAGATAACGTCCCATATTCGCTCGTATTCCTTATCTTTATCTGTTACGTTTATAATCGTATTTATACTCTGCGGCGTTTTGGAGGCCGGCAGCCATTATGCGGAATCGGGGTCACATCTTCGATGGACGAAATTCGAAGTCCGGCCTGCTGGATAGCAGAAATGGCGGATTCGCGGCCGGCACCAGGGCCTTTGACGCGAATTTCCACTTCACGTAGCCCGACACGCATCGCATTTTTCGCACACTTTTCAGCGGCTTTTTGAGCCGCGAACGGTGTGCTCTTACGCGAACCTTTGAATCCAAC
Organism: Sedimentisphaerales bacterium; assembly: GCA_016935635.1. Classification (GTDB taxonomy): domain Bacteria; phylum Planctomycetota; class Phycisphaerae; order Sedimentisphaerales; family Anaerohalosphaeraceae; genus Anaeroglomus. The sequence continues at coordinate 21,653 of JAFGQP010000060.1, read as the reverse complement.
CGAACCGCCGGAGTCCTGACAGATCGCTGCACCATCTGCGTCGGTAATCGATATCAGAGTGTTATTGAAGCTTGCTTTAATGTGAACGATACCTCGAACAACACTCTTTTTAACTTTCTTTTTAACGCCTTTTGCCATTTCTCTTGCAATCCCGAATCGTTTTTCGTTTGTTTGATTTGTTCGCCGTTTATCTTTGGCTGCTCATTGGCCCCGTCGAACACGCAGTCTTTACGGCCGCTTCTTCGGGCCGGACAAACAGCCAGGCCTCAAGCGGCACGACGACTAACGCATTTCCTTAACGCTTTTCTTTCCGGCCACAGTCTTGCGTTTGCCCTTACGGGTTCTGGCATTACTCTGGGTCTGCTGGCCGCGAACCGGAAGACCGCGTTTATGACGAATGCCCCGGTAGCAGTTGATTTCCCGCAAACGCGAGATGTCCTGGGCCACCTGGCGGCGCAACTGACCTTCGACCAGAAGATCCCGGTCAACAATCTGACTGATACGGCTGACCTCATCTTCGGTCAGCTTGCCGGCACGTACCTGGGGATTAATGTTCGCTTCCTTGAGAATCTTTTTGGCCATATAATAACCGATTCCATGGATATAAGCCAGCGATACCCAAGCGGGCTTATCATTCGGAATATCCACACCAACAATACGAGGCATATATTCTCCTGAGTTTCTAAGGGTTTTCTGACAATCAGCCCTGGCGCTGCTTATGACGCGGGTTGGTCGAGCAAATCACCCGCAGGACGCCTTTGCGCCGAATCAATTTACAGTTTTCACAAATTCGCTTTACGGAGCTTCGTACTTTCATAATCTCACCGTAGTTCCATCTGTATTATTTAGCTTCTTAAAATAATCCGCCCTCGGGTTAAATCATAAGGGCTCATTTCAACGGTTACCTTATCACCCGGAAGGATACGAATAAAATGCATTCGCATCTTGCCGGACACATGCGCCAGGATTCGATGACCATTTTCGAGCTCCACCCGAAACATGGCATTCGGTAAAGCATCAATCACTTTGGCATCGAGCCTGATAGCATCTTCTTTCGACATAATACCTTATAATTACTGGTCTAATTTTCTTTTGTGGCGTCCGTCAAAACGTCACATCCATTTTTTGTTATCGCAATGGTATGCTCGTAGTGAGCGGAACAGCTTCCATCGCTGGTCACAACCGTCCATCCATCCGCAAGGGTTCTCACGGCATGCCTTCCGGCATTAACCATTGGCTCAATCGCCAGAATCATCCCTTCCTGAAGCAGGATATCGTGCCGCAGCAGATCTCTGCTGACAAAATTGGGCACCTTGGGATCTTCGTGCATCTCCGTGCCGATCCCGTGACCCACAAAATCTCGAACCACAGAAAAACCCGCCTTTCGGGCACACTCTTCCATCTGGGCGGCCACCGCACTCCATTTGATACCCGGAGCCGACTGTTCGATGGCGATATCAAGCATTCTCCGCGTCGTATCCATTAGCTTTTGCTTCTGCGGCGAAATCGAACCGATCCCAAAAGTAACGGCCGCATCTCCGCAGTATCCTTCGAGCTTGACGCCAAAGTCCACGCTGAGAATATCTCCCTGCCTCAGAATCACCCTGGGTGAGGGAATCCCGTGAACGAGCTGCTCATTGACGGAAGCACAAATCGCACCCGGAAAAGGCCTGCCCCCGTAGGGACAAGGGACTCCTTTAAACAGGGCCGTCGCTCCCGCTGTCGCTGTCAATTCCAGCGCCAGCTCATCCAGTTGGGCAGTATTTACACCCGGCCTGGCATACTCCTGCAATTTTAAAAGAACTTTCGCAACAACCAAACAGGCTTTACGAATCATTTCAATTTCACGGCTGCTTCGCAACGTTATCGCCATGATCAATAACCTACTTGTTCAGGTTATCAAGCTTCTGGAAAACCGCCTTGGTAACCTGATCAATTTCCTGGGCCGCATCAATATCCAGAATTACGGCACCCTTAGATTTATAATATCCAACCACCGCAGCAGTCTGCTGGTGATAGGTCTTCAAGCGATTGCCTACCACTTCCGGTGTGTCATCGGCACGCTGAACCAGATCGCCGCAGCCTTTATCACATTTACCTTCCACTTTGGGCTTGAGCGTCAGGATGTGGTACACTGCACCGCACTTGGGACAGCTGCGCCGGCCGGTCATACGGGGCAAAATCAATGCGTCGTCAACAATCAGATTCACAATCGCATTAATCTTTTCGCCGGCTTTGGCCAGAGCTTTATCCAGACCTTCAGCCTGTACGGTCGTACGCGGAAAACCATCCAGAACATATCCCTGCGATGCACCGGTCATGGCCTTGACCATCATATCGATAATCAAATTATCCGGAACCAACGCTCCGGAATCCATGTACCCCTGCGCTTTTTTGCCCAAATCGCTTCCGGCAGCTCGTTCGGCCCGGAGAATATCACCGCTGGACAAATGGGCAATATGGTATTTGTCAATAATGCGTTTGCATTGCGTGCCTTTACCGGCACCGGGAGGTCCCAGCAGGATCAGTCTCATCGGTAAGCTCCTTTAATTCGCCCAGCATCCGTGAAGCCTTCATAGTTGCGCATCAAGAGGTTCGCTTCAATCCGCTGGACAAGATCCAGCGACACACTGACGACAATCAACAAACCCGTACCGCCCAGATAGGACGTTACAAGATAATTTACACCCAGCATGCCCGACACGATGCTTGGAATCACCGCGATAATGGCCAAAAACGCTGCACCAAAGAATGTAATACGAATCATCACGGTTTCGAGGTACTCAGCGGTTCTCTGTCCGGGACGCAGCCCGGGAATAAAGCTGCCGCGATCGCGGAGATTCTTGGCCATGTCTTTGGGCTGGAACTGAACCGTAGTCCAGAAAAACGCAAAAACAAAAATCATAATAATATAGACCACGTTGTACGTATAGGCGGTCGGATTAAACGCATTGTACAGCGTGTTGGTAAACAGATTGGGAAAATGATTCATAATCTGCCCCAGAATAATCTGCGGGAACATCATGAGGCTGGACGCAAAAATGATGGGCATCACGCCGCCGTGATTGACCCGCAACGGCAGGTAATGCCGCTGGCCGCCGTACATACGGTGACCGCGCATCTGCTTGGCCTGCTGAATCGGGATCCGCCGCTGACCCTGGGTAATCAGAATCGCACCGGCCACGACAAACACAAACGCCGCGATCAGAAAAATGATGGTCCCCGGACCATACTGGCTGGAGGAACCGCCAATCTGAAAGGTGGTATTGTTCCATACATCAATAATCGCTTTGGGGAAACGCGCCAGAATACCAGCCATAATCAAGAGGCTGATGCCGTTTCCGATACCATATTCATCAATCTGTTCACCCAGCCACATCAGGAACATCGTGCCGGCGGTCATGCCGACAATGCCCATCATGATAGCCTGAGTTTTCATGCCGGTGAATATATCCAGAGAGGACATTCGCATATACATCATCGCCTGAAGGATGCACAGCGGCACCGTGAGGTAGCGGGTGTATTCCTGAATTTTCTTGTAGCCGGTCGCCCCTTCCTGCCTGAGCTTGCGAAGCGAGGGAACCACTTCCCCCAGCAGCATCAGAATAATCGAGGACGAGATATACGGCATAATTCCAAGGCCGAACAAGCTGCTTCGACTCAGTGTTCCACCGGTAAACATCTCCAGATAATCCGTAGCACGGCTGAGCGGACTATCGCCCTGCTGCTGCACCTCGGCGGCCAGCTGATTAAATCCCGGAACCGGGATATAGAAGCCGATCCGATAGATGCACAGCAATGCCACCGTGAACAGAATCTTGTTCCTAAGATCCGGTATCTTGAAGATATTGACAAATGTTCCCAGCATCTGAAAATCCTTTTCCGTTATGATTCTCAGGCTACGACTTTAATCGTACCACCGCAGCCGGATATTTTTTGCTCGGCACTTTTGCTGAACTTATGGGCCGATACGTTTAATTTTTTGGTCAATTCACCATCGCCTAAAATCTTCACGCGACTGGCCTGGCTGTCGAGCAATCCGGCGACATACAGTTCCTGTACACCCACTGCGGCACCATCTTCAAACAGTCTTTCCAGCTGTGATACATTGACGACTTCATAGCGGGTTGTAAAATTGGCATTGTTAAAACCCCGCTTGGGCAGACGACGGAACAGAGGCATCTGACCGCCTTCATACGTCAAGGGCAGGGCAAATCCGGAACGGCTGCCATCCCCTTTGTGTCCGCGTCCACAGGTCTTGCCATGTCCGCTTCCTTTGCCCCGTCCAACCCGTTTGCGTTTCTTATACGCTCCGGCTATTGCAGTAATTTCATGCATATACATAATCGCACTCACGTCCTTTTTTAAGCTTCAATCTGTACGCCGCGAAGAGCTTCGATTGTTTCTTTGTTCTGGAGCTTTACCAGCCCGGCCATGACGGCTTTAACCACGTTTTTGGGCGAACGGCTGCCATACACCTTGGTCAGCACATTGCGAACACCCGCCAATTCCAGCATCGCACGAGCGCTGGATCCGGCAATGACGCCTGTTCCAGGGCCGGCCGGCAGCATAATGACATCCGTCGCGCGGCATTTGCCTCGGACCTCATGCGGCAGGGTATCATTCACCACTGTAATCTTCTTCAGATTCTTCTTGGCATCTTTGATCGCCTTTTCCACGGCCGGGGGCACCTCATTTGCCTTGGCATATCCGTACCCGACGGTCCCGTTACGATCCCCAACTACGACCAGAGCCGCGAAGCTGAAGCGTCTGCCGCCTTTGACAACCTTGGCATTGCGATAGACCTTGACCACCGTCTCTTCCATCGGCTGCTCGCCGTGCATTTCTGTTCTGATTGCTTCCTCAGCCAACTTTGCTCTCCGTTATCAAAAACCTGTTATGGTTTATCTATTACGATTAAAACGCCAGTCCCGCCTTGCGTGCCGCATCTGCCAGCGACTTGACGCGGCCATGATACTTGTACCCATTACGGTCAAAACAAACCGCCTTGATCCCGACTTCCATCGCCCGTTTGGCCAGCGCTGAACCAACGGCCGCTGCGGCATCTTTGTTTCCGGTCTTCTTGAGCGTTTCTTTGACGCCCTTGGCCACGGTGCTTGCCGACGCCAGCGTTAAACCAGCCATGTCATCGATAATCTGGGCATAAATGTGCCGGCCGGAACGGAATATCACCAGACGCGGCCGTTCGGGCATGCCAAACACTTTCGACCGGGACCGCCAGTTGCGGCGGGTTTTAGTTTTTTGAATTCGATCTCTGAGCATATCATTATTTCCTGTATTATTTCAAGCGGCTGTCAGGCCGTGAATAAATCCTGTCATCTGCACCGGTTGATTAACCGCCGGAAGCCAGCGCCTTGCCTTCTTTACGTACCACGTGCTCATCCGCATAACGAATACCCTTGCCCTGGTACGGCTCTGGGGGACGAACGCGACGCACATTCGAGGTAAACTGCCCGAGAGCATGCTTGTCGGCACTGCTGATCGTGAAGACAGCCGGGGTTTCATTGCCCTTGGTCGCCGCCACTTTAATTTCCACTTTAACCGTTTTTGGAATCGGGACTTCCACGGTATTGCAGTACCCGACGGTCAGAACAAGCTTGCCGCCCTGCTCCTTGACGTTATAACCGGTTCCAAAAATCTGCATATCCCGCTGATACCCTTTGGACACGCCAACCATCATATTCTGGATCAGCGCCCGCGTGGTTCCATGCAGAGCCTTTTTCTGTCGGTTATTGGCGTCATCGTTGGACACCACGATCTGGTTGTTTTCCACGCTAACCGCGATATCCGGATGAATGGTCATCTGGAGCGTACCCTTGGGGCCGGTGGCCTTGAAGGAAGTACCGCTGTGTTCAATCTTGACGCCGGCCGGAACTGGTATTGGTTTTTTTCCTATGCGACTCATTTTAGCTCACCGTACAAATGATTTCGCCACCGACATTTTCTTTGCGGCAGCCTCTATTGCTTAAGATTCCCTTGCTGGTGGACATGATGGTTATACCCAGTCCGCCAAGCACTTTCGGCATATCCTCCACACTGCAGTACATCCTGCGACCTGGCTTGCTGACCCGCTTGACTTCGCTGATCAGATGGTCACCGCTGGGGGAATATTTCAGGCGAATTCGCAGTAATCCCTGCTTACCGTCATCAATCCGGTCAAAATCGCTGATGAAACCTTCCTCTTTCAACACGGAAGCAACTCCCTGGCACACTTTGCTGCAGGGCACTTTGACTTCCTGACGGCCGACTCTGCCGGCATTCCGGATTCTTGTCAGCATATCCGCAATCGGATCACTCAGACTCATTCAATCTACTCCAAACGGTTTTACTGTTTTATTTTGTTTCTTACCAACTGGCCTTCTTGACGCCCGGTATCTTGCCTTCATTTGCCATCTTACGAAAGCAAAGGCGGCAAAGTTTGAATTTCCTGTATACCGCTCTAGCACGACCACAAATTTGACAACGCGTATATCCGCGGCTCTTGAATTTTGGTTTCTTTGCAGCCTTGTTTTCCCATGCCTTGGTTGCCATAGTTTACTCCAATTATCTTCTCTTGGTTTTCCGGATTATGACTTGAACGGCATACCAAACAACCGCAGCAGTTCCCGGCCTTCATCATTGCTTTTGGCGCTGGTCACGAATGTAATATTCATGCCCTGCTGATGTTCTATCTTGGCCGGATCAATTTCCGGAAACACGCTTTGTTCGTCCAATCCCATTGAATAATTACCCTGACCGTCGAATCCATTGGGGTTTAATCCGCGAAAGTCTTTTACGCGGGGAATCGCCAGGTTAATCAGGCGATCCAGAAATTCGTACATGCGGTCCTTGCGAAGCGTGACTTTCAGGCCGGTCTTGTCGCCTTCACGCACTTTAAAATTCGATACGCTCTTTTTGGCCTTGCAGACCTGCGGCTTCTGGCCGGTGATGGTGGTCATGTCCTTAATCGCAAGATCCAGAAACTTCTTGTCTTGAATAGCCTTGCCCAACCCCATGGAGACAACAATCTTCTGGAGCCGGGGAACCGCCATCACAGTTGAATAGCTATACTTCTCTTTCAGGGAAGCCGCTATCTTGCTTTTATATAAATCTTTTAAGCGAGCCATAATTTACCTTCTCGTTACTTTTTCTTTGCCTTGGTCACAACACTGATTTCGTTGCCGGCCTTGGAGACACGTTTTTTATTTTTACCCTCCACCATCATGCGAACCCGTGTGCCCCTGCCGGTCTTGGGGTCCAGCGGCAGCACATTGCTGATGTGAATGGGCTTTTCCACGCGAATTCGTCCGCCCTGCGGATTTTTCTGTGACGGTCTGACATGCTTGTATGCCAGGTTGACACCTTCCACAACCACACGTTCCTTATCCGGAATCACCCGCAGAATTTTGCCGGTTACACCCCGGCTGTCTCCGGAAATCACCTTTACTGTATCACCTTTTTTAACATGCATTGCCATATCTGGTATCCTGACACAGGCCTTAGACTACTTCACTGGCCAGCGAAATAATTTTCATGAAGTTCTTGTCACGCAGTTCTCTCGGTACCGCACCGAAGATACGTGTTCCGACTGGATTCTTTTCGGCATCAATAATAACGGCCGCATTGCTATCAAAGCGAACATAGCTGCCGTCCGGACGACGCACCGGGAATTTGGTGCGGACGATAACGCATTTGTACACTTTCTTCCGATCCAATTGGCAGCTGGGCAGGTATTTCTTGATTGCCACGCAGACAATATCACCGACCGATGCGGTAACCCGGGTATACTTGCCTTTTCGTGCGCTGCTTTTGCCAAGAACGCGAATACACTGCGCTTCCTTGACGCCGCTGTTATCGGCGATTTCCAACATTGTTTCTTGCTGTATCACGGCTCACCCTTTATTCTACGACAGCCTTTTGAACCACGTTCAACAGACGCCAGCTTTTATTCTTGCTGATGGGTCTGCACTCTGAGATTTCCACCACATCGCCCACCGCGGCCAGGTTCTTTGGATCATGAACGGCCAGCCGTGTCCGGCGGCGGAGAAATTTTCCATACTTGGGATGACGCGCCAGAAAGTCAATCTGGACCTTGATGGTCTTGTCGGTGCTTTTGCCGATGACCACGGCACGCTGTGTTTTAAATTTTTCTTTTTCCATGTTCAACCTTTGTATCACCTGGTCCGCCAGCAGTAAGGCGAAATTGGTTTATTCTTGAATCGCTCAGCCTTTAATTTGATCCTGACGTATGAACGTTTTGATCCGGGCAATATCCCTGCGAATATTGCGAATCGCATGACGGTTGGGAAGATTTTCCGTCACCGCCTGACAGCGAAGTTCATACAGCTTCTTATTCAGGTCCAGGAGTTTCTCCTGTCGTTCATCATTTCTCAGATCGCGGATTTGCGACGACTTCATAGTATTCCTTTCTTATCCGAGAGCATGCCGCCGTGTGACCAGACGACATTTAATAGGCATCTTGTGAGCCACGCGGAGCAACGCAAGTTTGGCTACCTGCTCATCCACGCCGCCGATTTCAAACATGACCGTACCGGGTTTGACGCGGGCGACCCAACCTTCAATTTCGGCTTTACCCTTACCCATACGGGTTTCGAGCGGTTTAGCCGAATAAGAATGGTTGGGGAATATCCGGATATAAACCTTGCCTTCACGGTGCAGAAAATGCGTTGCAGCAACACGACCGGCTTCAATCTGCCGGCCGGTAATCCAACTGCCTTCAACAGCCTGCAGGCCGTATTCTCCGAAAGCGACATAATTGCATCGACAGGCATTCCCGCGCATCTTGCCGCGCATCTGCTTGCGATATTTAACTCTTTTGGGCATTAAAGCCATAAGTACTTCCCTCTATCGTATCTGTGTTGCTGTTAGCTGTTTTCCGTGCTATTATCCTGTTCAGCAGCTTCGGTACTGGATCCTTCGGCCTCATCCTGAGTGGCCGGCATGCGGCTGTGTGCGATATCCTGACGGCTCTTGCGGCTCTTGCTGCGCTGCGGACGGCGACGTTCGGCCGGACGCGAAACCGGGATAATCTCTTCACCAAATTTGCCTTTATAAATCCATACCTTGATGCCGATACTGCCGTAGGTGGTAACCGCTGTTGCCACGCCGTAATCCACATTCGCATCCAGCGTCTGCAGCGGAATAGATCCCAGCTTCTGGGCCTCGCTGCGAGCGATTTCAGCACCTCCCAGACGGCCGCCGATAATAATCTTGACCCCCTTGGCGCCGGCATTCATTGCGTTCTCGCAAGCCATCTTCATCACGCGGCGGAACGAAGCACGCTTTTTCAACTGTTCCGAAATCCCTTCGGCCACCAGCTTGGAATCCAGGGCAGGTTCCTTGATTTCAATCACATTGACGCTGACCTTGCGATCAATCAGATTTTCCAGTTCCTCGCGAAGCTTGTCCACTTCCGCACCGCGCGGGCCAATGACCATGCCCGGACGGGCCGTATGGAGCGTAATCTTCACCTCATTGCGGGTTCGAGCGATTTCCGTCTTGGCAACCGCAGCATAAGGAGGCTGCCGATTGAATTTCTTATCGACGAACTCGCGAATCTTATGATCTTCAATAAGAAACTCGCCGTAATTAGCTTTCGGTGCAAACCACGTACTCTGCCATCCGAGCGTGATGCCCGTTCTGAACCCGACTGGAGATGTCTTCTGACCCATATATTACCCATTATCCATGAATTAAAATTCTGAGACTGTAACATGTATATGACTGGCTTCTTTGCGAATCGAATGAGCCCGACCGCGGTCTTTGGCTCTGAATCCCTTGGTACCGATTCGCCGGCCAGCCCCGTCAACCCGAACTTCCGCAACCACCAGGCTGTCCATATCCGCTTCATTTTCATCCGCATTGGCCATCGCCGCCTTGAGCGTCTTGCGGACCGCTTCGGCTGCCCGTTTGCGGGTGAATGTCAGAATATCAATCGCATCCTGCACATCGCGTCCGCGAATCAAAGAAGTCACCAGACGTACTTTGCGGGGCGACATCGGAGCATAATTATACGATGACTTCCATTCGGAAATCTCGTTGACGCCGACTCCCAGCGCACCGGCCAGACGCTCAACATCCTGTTTGCCGGGCTTGGGGGTGAACAGGCCTTTCTGCCAGTTCTTCACCGCCGCCGCCGCCGTATCCTTATCCATCCCGCCGCGAACAAGATGGTCGGCCAGTGTTTGTACACTCACGCTTCGTTGCTGTGCAAGTTTTGTAAATTTTTTCGGACTTAACATCGTTATTTAACCTCTGAACGCTCAGCCTGATATTGCTGATCTGTCTTGATTTCTCCGTCTATGCCGCTTTACGCCTTGGCTTCCGCCTTGCTGCCTGAATGTCCGCGGAAGGTACGTGTCAGCGAAAATTCGCCGAGCTTGTGACCCACCATATCTTCCGTGATGAACACCTTGTGGAACATCTTGCCGTTGTGAACCATAAACGTGTATCCCACAAACTCAGGTATAATTGTGCAGGCACGGGCCCATGTTTTGATCGGTTCTTTTTTACCGGTCTGTATCTGTTTCTGTACTTTCAGATACAGCTTTTCATTCACAAAAGGCCCTTTTTTCTGAGAACGTCCCATTGACTTTCCTCTATCTATTTCCTAAGAATTTATGCTCTTGCTATTTGACGTTAGAGAACAAGCTGAATACCCCGATTGTTCTTGCGGCGACGTATAATACGATTATTGGTAACCTTTCTGGGATTACGTGTCTTGCCGCCCTTGGCCGGAACACCTGTCGGCGAACACGGATGGCGACCGCCATTGGACCGGCCTTCACCGCCGCCCATCGGGTGAGCCACAGGGTTCTGTGCCTTGCCGCGAACGTGAGGACGAAGTCCCATGTGCCGTGAACGCCCCGCCTTGCCGATACTGACGTTCTGGTAATCCGAATTGCTTAACTGGCCAACCGTAGCACGGCATTCCTTGCGAATCACTCGCATTTCACCGCTGGGAAGAATAATGGTCGCCCAGTCACCCTCTTTGGCCATGAGACGGGCCACGCCGCCGGCGGTGCGAACCAGCTTGCCGCCCTGTCCGGCATTCATTTCGATATTATGAATTTCCACGCCGACCGGAATCGCATACAGCGGAAGACAATTGCCGACTTTAGCTTCGATAGTGCTGCCGCTTTCGATGGTCATGCCGGGCTTGAGGCCTTCGGGAGCCAGAATATAACGCTTCTCACCATCACTGTACTGAATCAGCGAAATGAAACAGTTGCGATTGGGATCATATTCGATACTCATAACTTTGCCGGCCACGCCGTCTTTATCGCGACGGAAATCGATGACACGGTAAATTTTGCGATAACCGCCGCCGCGGAACCGAACTGTTGTGACACCGTGATGATTCCGGCCGCCGCTCTTTTTAATCCGAACACACAGGCTCTTTTCAGGCTTGGTGTCCGTCAGGACCGCCTTATAATCAATCACGGAGGAGTTTCGCCGTCCGTTGCTTGTTGGTTTATATATCTTGATTGCCATAGTCTTTTCTCAAATTCCTGCTTTGGATTCGCGTTATCTTTAGAATAGATCAATTCGATTTTCTTTATGCAGAAGCACCACGGCCTTTTTCCAGCTCCGTGTCGTTCCGAAGAAACGACCTCTGCGGCGAACTTTGCCTTTGACGTTGGCCGTGCGAACATTCAGTACTTTGACGTTATACAGTTTTTCCACCGCATCCCGTATCTGAATCTTGTTGGCATCCCTGTGCACTTCAAAGGAATAGGCATTTTTGGTATTGGCAAAATGCATCCCCTGCTCGGTCACAATCGGCCTGACTATTACATTGTATTCGTTCATCTTGGATACCACCTGCGTACGAAATTAATTATTTTGTTCCCGGTTCAACAGCGTCAAGAAGGCGTCTTTGGTAAACAGCATCTTGACTCGATTGCAAATGCTTCCCGCGTTCAAATCCGCAACCTGCATGAGTTCCACCTTGGGCACATTTCGAACCGACTTGATCAGATTCTCATTGCGGTCCTTGACGGCAACCAGGCAGCTGCGATCAATTTTCAAATTCCCGAGCACCCGGGCAAACTCCCTGGTTTTGGGTGCATTGAAATTCAGTTCATCCACCACAACAACATGCCCTCCCTGCAGCTTGGCCAGAATCGCCGAGTCACAGGCCAGACGCCGCTGCTTTTTAGGCATATCTTTGCCGAAGTCACGCACTTTTTTGCCGAACGTGACACCGCCGCCGACGCGTACAGGAGTACGAACCTGACCCATACGGGCATTGCCGGTCCCCTTCTGTTTGTACAGCTTGCGAGTCGACCCTTCGACCAGGCTTTTCTGCTTGGTCGCGGCGGTACCAATACGCTTATTGGCCTGATACATCACCACGGCCTGTTTAATCAGGGCATGACGAACTACTCCGCCAAACACGCTTTCGTCCACCTTGAGGCTTTCGACTTCCTTACCATCTTTATTATATACTGCAATGTCAATCATATTTTGTTCCAGTCGGAATCTGCTGCAATCTTACTTTTTCGTTTTCGCTGTCCGGACTTCCACATAGCTGCCATTGGCGCCAGGGATATTTCCCTTCACCACCAACAGATTGTTTTCCGGATCGATAGAGATCAGTTTATGATTTTTAACCGTCACGCGCTCGTTGCCCATCCGTCCGCTCATGCGCTTGCCGCGCTTGGGTTTACCGCTGTTACCGCGGTTGGTCGCATGGCTGCCAATCGATCCGCCGGCACGGTGCTTGCGTTCCGTACCGTGTGAAGCCGGGAAACCGCCGAAGTTATGACGCTTCATCACGCCCTGGTAGCCTTTACCCTTGCTTGTGCCAACCACATCCACATAGGTAACGCCTTCAAACAAATTGACATCCACCTGGTCGCCGGCATTGAATTTCGGCTCTTCACCGTCCATGCGCCATTCCCTCACGAACCGTTTGGTTGTCGTGTTGGCTTTTTTGGCATGACCTTCTTCCGGTTTGCGGACGCGGCAGGGTTTCTTATCATCAAATCCAAGCTGTATTGCGGTATATCCATCGCTTTCCGGCTTCTTCACCTGCATCACAGTGCAGGGACCGGCTTGAATCACCGTTACCGCTGTCATGCGACCGGCGTCATCGTATACCTGCGTCATGCCGATCTTTTTTCCCAGCAACATTACCATTGTTTATTTCCTTCGAGTCCTACTCTTACTATTCCCGATTATTCTTCAATCACTATCAGCGAGCGTCTGATTATCGGACTAAGCCTTAATCTTAACGAAAACACCCGCAGGTACGACCAGCCTGTTAAGGGCTTCCACCGTGCGGGCATTCGCATCATAGATATCAATCAAACGCTTGTGCGTTCTCATTTCGAACTGTTCACGCGACTTTTTGTCGATATGAGGACTCCGCAATACCGTATAACGCTCAATGCGTGTCGGCAGCGGAATGGGACCACTTACCCGTGCGTTGGTACGACGGGCCTGCTCGACAATTTCCTTGGCCGAGCTGTCCAAAGCCCTGTGATCATAGGCTTCCATTCTTATTCTGATGCGTTCGGTTTCCGTCATGGTTAACCCTTAATCTGTACTTGCAGTATCTACTACCAAAATATAGAAAGTTTAGAAAAATAACAATTTCATTCACAAAATACAAGGAAAAAAAGAAATATTTATCCAGATAAAATCAGACTGCATTAATTTTCCAGACAAGTTTTCTTTTTTTCTTTTTTTAAGGCAGGAAAGGCTTCAGATTCGCCTTACCTTCAAGTCTTCAGGAGGTCTAAAAAACCGTCCTTCAAGCCAAAATAAGCCGTGGTTACTGTTAATTTCTGCACACTACTTGTTGTAAGTCGTTGTACAGGACTACTTTGGCGCTTTTGCCCTTTCGGGCATCCACTGCCGTCCTTGAAATCTCTCTCTGAGATGACAGCCCAACTCGAATCGCACGCAGTCCATAATCACCGTGCTCGCTCGGCCGGAAACGGGGACTATACTACAGTCCAAATGCTTTGTCAATAGCTTCCCATAAGAATTTTTTCAGAAACTTGTTCCGGGACGCGTTCATAGTTCAACGGCTCCATCGTAAAGGTGCCTCGTCCAGCTGTGGCACTGCGAATCTGACTGGAATACCCAAACATTTCACCCAGTGGAACCTTGGCATCAATCACCCGTACACCGCCATGCACATGGGAATTGGTGATTTCACCTCGCTTGGAGACCAGATTGCCCTGAATAGCACCAAAATACTGCTCCGGCACAATGACTTGAACACGCATTACCGGCTCCAATAACACCTGTTTTGCTTTCGGCAATAAATCACGCAATGCGATAATGGCCGCCTGTTCAAAAGCGAGCTCTGAGGAATCGACTGTATGGAATGAACCGTCCAGCAACGTAACCTTGACACCCACAACAGGATAGCCCGCCAGGCTGCCGCTGCTGAGACCTTCCATAACACCACTTTCAACGGCCGGAATATATTCTTTAGGTATTGTACCGCCAATAATGCCATTCACAAATTCATTGTCTTTGGCGTAATGACCATCCTCTGCGAACAGGGGTTCAATCCGGATGACGACATGACCGTATTGTCCTCGTCCGCCGGTCTGGCGAATAAACTTGCCTTCGCCCTCTGCTGTATTCACAATAGCTTCTTTATAGGCAACACGGGGTTTACCGACACGCACTTTGACACCCAGGTCTCGAATCAGCTTGTTCTGGAGAATCTCCAAATGCAATTCACCCATCCCACTGATAATTGTCTGACCGGTTTCTGTGTCGTATTTACATTTAAAGGTTGGATCTTCCTTGCGAAGTGTCGTCAGGGCATCACCGAGTTTATTCCGCTCGGCGGCTGATACCGGCTCAATCGACATGCTGATAACCGTCTCAGGAAATGTAATCGTCTCCAGCATGATGTCCACTTTGCTGTCACACACGGTATCGCCGGTCAACGTGTCTTTCAAGCCAAGAGCCGCAACAATATCTCCTGCTCCCGCACTGTCGATCAAAAGTCTGTCGCAGGCGTGCATGTGGAACAAACGTGTTACGTTTTCCTTTGTTTTACGATTCGGATTATAGACGCGAACCCCTTTGTGCAGTGTTCCCTGATAAATCCGCAAGAAGTACAAATCACCATGTTTATCACTGACCACCTTAAACGCCAGAGCCACCAGCGGTTTATGCGGATCACAAACCACTTCAATCTGCTGATTTTTGCTGCCGCCATGAAATCCCACAGCCGGGAGTTTATCCAGCGGTGATGGCAGGTAATAAACCACCGCATCCAGAAGCCTGCGCACTCCCATATTCTTCAGGGCCGAACCCACCAGCACCGGATTGATTTGGTTGTCCACGGTCCCCTTGCGTATCGCCCTGCGAATCAAGTCTTCCGGGATAGACTTGTCATGCAGATACAGGTCCAGCAGCTCTTCATCAAACTCAGCAACAGCTTCGAGCATCGCATGACGGAAGTCAGCGGCCTGACAGGCCCATTCCGCAGGAATTTCCTCTTCCCAGAAGCTGGCCGCCTTGTCTTCCTGCTGAAAATAGATCGCTTTCATGGTGATTAAGTCCACCATGCCCTGGAAGGATGATTCCTGCCCGATAGGCATCTGTACCGCAACCGGATGAGCCAGCAGCTTATCCCGGATGCTCTTCATGCACATCTCAAAATCAGCGCCGATTTTGTCCATCTTGTTGATGAAGACCAGGCACGACAAATGATATTTCTGCCCCTGACGCCACACGGTTTCCGATTGGGCCTGCACCCCTTCGGATGCATCAAAAACAGCGACCGCCCCATCCAGCACCCGCAGCGACCGCTCGACTTCGGCGGTAAAATCCACGTGGCCGGGAGTGTCAATCAGATTGATATCATACCCCTTCCAGGGGCACTTGGTCGCAGCCGATGTAATGGTAATCCCCCGCTGCTGCTCTTCCTCCAGATAATCCATCACTGCCGTACCGTTATGCACCTCACCGATTTTGTAAGTCTTTCCGCTGAAGTACAAAATGCGTTCCGATACGGTGGTCTTGCCCGCATCAATGTGGGCCATAATACCGATATTTCTTACCTGTGTCAGATCGTCTGCCATAGTCATTCAGTGATTGAAATACGTCGTATTCTTCGGTTCGGCCTCAGCGGCCAATCCGCGATAAAACGAAAACAGCCTTGCCCGCAGCGATGACATACTTGAATTCGAATGTCGAAGTCGGACTGGCTGTCTCTATATAGAAAACTGCCACGGTTGCTTACGTCGACCGTGGCAAATTTTTTCGAATAAATTGTTACCAGGCAAAATGCGCAAAGGCCTTATTGGCTTCGGCCATACGGTGAACATTTTCCCGTGTGGTCATTGCAGCGCCCTCACGCTTGAAGGCATCCAGCAGTTCAGAAGCCAGACGCTGAGCCATGGGTTTGCCTTTCTTACCGCGGGCCGCCGCCAGAATCCAGCGAAAAGCCAGCGACTGCTGACGCTTCGGACGAACCTGCATCGGGACCTGATAACTGGCACCGCCGACGCGCTTGCTGCGAACTTCCAGCATCGGCTTGACGTTCTCAATAGCTGTCTCAAAGACTTCGATTGGCGTATTGTCGGTTATCTGCTTGGCAATGATATCCATCGCATCATAGAAAACCTGCTGTGAGCGGCTCTTCTTACCATCCCACATCATACAATTGACAAACTTAGAGACCAGCTTGCTCTGATACCGGTGGTCCGGTACTAAATATCGACTATCAGCTTCTACGAATTTTTTTCTTCCCATTCAAGCACCTTGCTATAGTTAGGGTTTTTACAGGCTCTGTTATTTATGGTCTATCTGTATCCACATACTCGAATACAGAACAAGTCCTTATTTACCTTTTTTGGCGCCGTATTTACTGCGGCCCTGCTTACGTCCGTTTACGCCGGAGGTATCAAGTGTTCCGCGAACAATGTGGTAACGAACACCAGGCAGGTCACGAACACGGCCGCCGCGAATCATCACAGTGCTGTGTTCCTGCAGGTTGTGGTCGATACCCGGGATGTAAGCAGTCACTTCGGTACCATTGGTCAATCGCACACGGGCGATTTTTCGTAACGCCGAGTTGGGCTTTTTGGGTGTCTGGGTTCTGACAATCAGACACACGCCGCGCTTTTGCGGACTTCCGGTAATATCCGAAACTCTCTTTTTG
The DNA here is from genome assembly GCA_016935635.1 of Sedimentisphaerales bacterium. GTDB lineage: Bacteria > Planctomycetota > Phycisphaerae > Sedimentisphaerales > Anaerohalosphaeraceae > Anaeroglomus. Next base: position 4,489 of record JAFGQP010000060.1, on the reverse strand, counting down.
CCCGTCTGTTTACGGCCATTACGAACTAACTGATTAATTGTCGGCATAAATTCTCCAAACCTTTGTTAAGCGTTTGTAAATAAATAAGTTATATTACTTTTCATCACCTTATTCAAGACCCAGAGCCGCCTTAACCGCCTTATCTGCGGCCGCCTCGGCTTCCTTGGCCTGACGCAATTCTTCAAGCTGCTTGGGTACCGGAGGTTCGCCCATGTGCTTGACCTTGGCATCCAGATATTTCTTGAACGCGGTTCCTGCCGGAATCAAGTGTCCCAGAATCACATTTTCTTTCAAGCCAAGCAAATCATCGATTTTACCTGACAATGCCGCTTCCGTCAAGACTTTTGTTGTTTCCTGGAAGCTGGCCGCAGAAATAAAGCTGTCTGACTGCAGCGAAGCCTTAGTAATACCCAGCAGCAGCGTCAATGCTGTTGCGGGTCTGGGCTTCTTGCCTTTGGCGGGGGTACCGCCCAGCATCTCGACCTTTTCGTTGGCCGCTTCAAGCTGTTCTTTGGTCAGCAGCTGGCCGACCTTCAAGTCGGTGTCGCCGGGTTCACTAATCCGCAGGCTGTTGGACAGCTCCGCATTAGCCCTGCGGAAGTCCAGTTTGTCCACCACTTCACCGGGCAGGAACTGGCTGTCGCCAACGGATTCGATTTCCACTTTATTCATCATCTGAGACAGAATAACCTCGACATGCTTGTCGTTAATCGTCACACTCTGGGCACGATAAACATTCTGGATTTCTCGGAGCAGATATCGCTGCAGGGCTTCTTCACCCTTAATTCGCAGGATATCATGCGGCACCAGCGGTCCATCGGTCAGAGCATCGCCCGCTTCCACCCGGTCACCGGTGTGGAAGTTCAGATGGCGGTCACGCGGCACGTGGTGTTCTTTTTCCATACCGCTTTCGTTGCGAACGATGATGGTCATCTTGCCGCGGCGCTTGTCACTCTTGAGTTCGACGGTCCCGGAAATTTCCGCCATCGCGGCCGGATCCTTGGGCTTGCGTGCTTCAAAGATTTCGGTCACGCGCGGCAAACCGCCGGTAATATCCTGCGTTCCGCCGCCGCCGCGGGGCAGACGGGCCAGCAGCGCACCTGCGGCAACCTGTTGTCCTTCATCCACTTCGATGCGGGCCTTGGCCGGCAGATAGTGAACATCCAGAATCTTGCCTTCGCCATCTTCAATAATGACCTGCGGATGCTTGTCGCCTTTGTGCTCAACCACAACCGGACGACCACGCTGACCTTTGCGTTCTTCGTCCACACGCATGGTCTCGCCTTCGATAACATCCACCAGACGGACAAAACCCGGGACTTCTGCCAGAATCGGAACACGGTGCGGGTCCCAGGCATAGAGCCGTTCGCCGCGTTTGACCTTCTGGCCGTCTTCGGCCACCACGATTCCGCCGTAAGGCACCTTGAATCGTTCCAGTTCGCGTCCTTTGTCATCCACCAGGGCCATTTCCCCGTTGCGACGCAGAGCAATCTTCAGCATGGTACCCTGGAGATCGGTTTCGACAACATTCAAATCAATATATTTCACCACACCGTCACGCGTTGCCTTCTGATCGGTTTCGATCAGGGACACTGCCGCAATACCGCCGGTATGGAAGGTTCTCATGGTCAACTGCGTACCCGGCTCACCGATGGATTGAGCAGCCATAATTCCGGCGGCCAGACCTTCTTCGGCCACCATGCCCGTGCTCAGATCCCAGCCGTAGCATTTGGCACATATGCCCACCTTGCTTTCGCAGGTCAGCGGGCTGCGGACGCGAATCGCATCCAGTCCGAGCTGTTCAATCTTATCCGCGGCTTCGGGTGTGATTACTTCGTTTTCACGAACGATCATCTCGTCGGTAATCGGATTGCGGATATTATCCCGGGCGGTTCTGCCGATAATCAGGTTTTTCAGGGCAATATCAACCGTTTCACCCTTGTACACCGTACTCTTGGTGATGCCCTGCAGCGTACCGCAGTCCGGTTCACTGATCATCACATTCTGTGCAACATCCGCCAGTTTACGAGTCAGATAACCCGAGTCAGCCGTTTTCAGCGCGGTATCGGCCAATCCTTTGCGGGCACCGTGTGTCGAACTGAAATACTCCAGCACGTTCAAACCTTCACGGAAGTTCGACTTAATGGGTGTTTCGATAATTTCACCGCTGGGCTTGGCCATCAACGCACGCATACCGGCCAACTGCTGAATCTGGTCGATGCTGCCGCGAGCACCCGAATGCCTCATCACCCAGATCGGGTTCAGGTACGGCTTGCCGTCACGGGTGTCATTTTTCATCGCGTTCATCATGGCGTTGGTCACGGCTACACGAGCATGGGTCCATGCATCGATGATCTGGTTGTAGCGTTCACCTTCGGTCAGTACGCCGAGCTGGAAGTTTTTGACAATCTTGTCGCACTTTTTCTGCGTCAGATCGATAATGCTCTGTTTTTCCGGCGGAATCCGCAGGTCAATCAGACCAAAACTCATGCCCGACAGGGTGGCTCGTTTAAAGCCCAGTTCCTTCATGTTATCCAGCAGTTCCAGTGTCGCCTTGGCGCCGGCATATTCGTAGCAGTTCTGAATGACATTGCCCAGTCTTTTCTTGTCCAGAGTCATGTTATAGAACGGCATCCGCGAATCGAGGATATCGTTAAACAGACACCGGCCCGGAGTAGTCGTAATCACAGGGCCTTTTTCCAGACCGTTTTCACCGAAAATCCTCTTGCCTGCCGGGATCCGGACCTTGACTTTGGCATGAATGGCGACCTTGCGCATATCCAGCGCCGTGATCGCTTCGTTGATATCACGGAAGACCATGCCTTCACCCGGCTGCTTGTCGGCAATATGCGTGATATAGAAGTTGCCCAGAACCATATCCTGCGAGGGTCCCAGCATGGGCGAACCGCTGGCCGGCGAGAAAATGTTGTTGGTCGCCAGAATCAGGGTATGCGTCTCAATCTGGGCTTCGATGCTCAGCGGCAGATGAACAGCCATCTGGTCACCGTCAAAGTCGGCGTTAAAGCCATGACAGACCAGCGGATGCAGCATAATCGCATTGCCTTCCACCAGCACCGGCTCAAAGGCCTGAATGCCCATGCGGTGCAGGGTCGGAGCACGATTGAGCAGCACCGGGTGCTGATGAATCACTTCTTCCAGAATATCCCAGACATGCTCTTCACGCCGTTCCAGCATGCGTTTGGCGCTCTTGATGGTGTCGGCATAGCCGCGATCTTTGAGTTTGCGAATAATAAACGGCTGGAACAATTCCAGTGCAATCCGTTTGGGCAGACCGCACTGATATAATTTCAGGTGAGGACCAACGACAATGACCGAACGGGCGGAATAGTCCACGCGTTTGCCCAGCAGGTTTTCACGGAAACGACCCTGCTTGCCCTTGATCATGTCCGTCAGGCTCTTGAGGGGCCGGTTGTTGCTGCCCAGAACCGGACGACGGCAGCGGCCGTTGTCGAACAGGGAGTCCACGGCCTGCTGCAGCATGCGCTTTTCATTGCGAATAATGACTTCCGGCGCGTTCAGGTCGATCAGCTTTTTCAGACGGTTATTGCGGTTGATAATGCGGCGATACAGATCATTCAAATCGCTGGTGGCAAAATTGCCGCTTTCCAGCATGACCAGGGGACGCAAATCCGGCGGAATCACCGGGATCACATCCTGAATCATCCATTCTGCTTTATTGTCACTGGTGCGAATGCTGTTGACCAGTTTGAGCCGCTTGCTGAGGTCCTTAATCTTCTGCTTGCTGCTGGTCTCGGTAATCTGGGTTTTTAGCTCAACCGCCAGAGAATTCAAATCCAGCTTGCCCAGGAGTTCCTTGACCGCCTCGGCGCCCATCGACGCCTTGAAGCACGGACCGTATTTATTGATGGAATCACGGTATTCATCTTCGGTCAGAAGCTGCCGCAGTTTCAGCGGGCTCTGGCCGGGATCCACCACGACATAATCCTGGAAATAAATGATTTTCTCGATATCCGAGGTCTTCATGCCCAGCAGCGTGCTCAGCCGGCTCGGCATCGCCTTGAAAAACCAGATATGCACCACCGGCGCGGCCAGGTTGATGTGTCCCATACGCTTGCGGCGGACGCGGCTATGGGTCACTTTCACACCGCAGCGATCGCAGATAATCCCTTTGAACTTGGTGCCTTTGTATTTGCCGCAGGCGCACTCCCAGTCGCGTTCCGGGCCGAAGATGCGCTCACAGAACAACCCGTCCTTTTCCGGACGATAGGTTCGGTAGTTAATCGTTTCCGGCTTCTTGACCTCGCCGAACGACCAACTGCGAATATCGTTGGGGCTTGCCAGCGTAATCTTCACCGAACCGTAATCATTTATTCGATCGTAAATCGATTCCACCATATCAGGACCAACTCCAATCTATAGTTTCCCTTAATTTCACCCGCCGGGGCTGCGGCGGTCTATCAGCAATCCAGACCTTTACAGGTTTTGTCCCGGCTGAAACTCCTGGGAT
>JAFGQP010000321.1 GCA_016935635.1 Sedimentisphaerales bacterium | reverse complement strand
GCATCAATCCACTGTTTGGTCAGGGGATAAAGCTGCTCTGTGTTCAGCGCCTCAGGCGGCATGAAAGCCTCCATTGAAGCCCCTCCAACAGAGCTTTCGATAATCCCCACCGGCACACGCGTCGTCTGATAAATATCCTGCGCAAAATAATAGGCCACCGCCGAGATGGCTGCGGCCGATTCCCGGGAACATACTTGCCAATATCCGCTATAATATGCGTCAATCGTCACTCGTTCGATTTGTTCCTGAGTCCAAGCGGCAGCGTTGGTTGGAGGATTACCCTGGCGATTCAGTAATCGGATTTGTGGAGAATTATCGGCTAGTAATACCTGGTTTTTCCAGTCAGCATCGTGCTGACATGGCCAGTCCATGTTCGACTGTCCGGCGGCATACCACACCTCCCCCACCAGCACATCGGTAAATGTCAGTGTCCTGGACGTGTCGAAACAGACCAAATCATAGGGTCCTCCGGCCTCCATCGCCGGAAGATCAACCCGCCATCGCCCATTCGCATCCGCTATAGCCTGGATTGTGGTATCGCCCATTTTTACAGATATTGTCGAACCGACATTGGCGGTTCCGAAAATCGGTATCGGCATCTGTCGCTGCAGGACCATATGATTGCCAAAAACCCAGGGCATTGCCAGACCACCGTAATCACCGGTGACCGCTTTGGCAACAGTTCTAGCGATGATCGCTGCCCCGTTTTTGTCCGGGTGCAGTCCATCAGGGAAGAACTGAGGTTCTGAAATTAAGGGTTCAAATAAGTCAATAACCGGCAGATTCAATGCGTCGGCCAGCTGCCGGATCAGCACATCGGCTTGGGATTTTGTTTGCTGGATTTCCACATAAGGTTCATAAGGCGGTACGACCGGCAGCAGCGAAGCCAGCCATATTTTGGGTGCCGGCGATATGGAAATGTTCCGAAAACGCCAAATCAGATCCTTATAATCCTGGATGAAACGAGACTTTTTTTTTCGCCACTCCGGAACCGAGGCATCGTTAATACCTAAACAAAAGATGACAACGTGAGGCTTAAACGAGATGGCATTTCGGTATTCCGGCTGATCCAAATAAGGCATTCGTGTTTCCCTGCAGACACGGACTCCTGAACACCCAAAGTTTTTAACCTCGTATCGGTCTCCGAGCAGTTTCTGGAGTTGTGCCGGGTACGAATTTTCCTGACGATTATCGATCTTCATGCCGTAGGTAATGCTATCGCCCACACACGCTAGACGGATCATCTCCGGATAGTCATCAGGTCTGACGGGGGATGTATCAGCCAAATTCAGGGCTGAAACAAACAAAAATACTAAAATCCAAAAAGCTCTTGTTTCTCTATTAAGAGTTTTTATCGCTATACTCATTCGTTGGCATGGGTGTTTTGACATCTCCACAAACAGCATCTCCCGAAAAAAACCTGATTACTCAAGCCATCCCTCTATAAAAAGCACGAAATCCTCTAAATCGACATTTAAGTCGCTCGTAAAATCGGCCTGACCGCAAAAGCCGCAATGGGTGCTAAGCCATTGTTCGGCAAATCGCGAAAAATCAGCCAGGTCAACATCGCCATCTGGTTCAAAATCTCCTCGCTTGGGCGCCATCGACAAATACGCATCGGCAAAACGCTCCCCCAGTTCGACCAGTCCGGCCGCACTGTAATGCACATTATCTGCGTTCACGGGCAGGTCATCGGTGTTAATCCACTCGGTCAGCGGATCCGAGGCGGCTACATTCAGCATCGCCGTTCGAACCGTGGCGTTATACGTACCCATCACCGTCCGGATTCGGCCAATGATAAATCGCATCTCAGGAGTGGAAAAGTCCGCTCGGACCGTATCAATAAGCTTATTGAGGCTTGCTTCGTATGTATTGGCAGCGGTCAGGTTTCCGGCGTCGGTTTCGCCCTGCATCCAGAACATTCCAGCAATCTCAGGCATATCCCCGCGATCAACAATCGCCTGCAATGCCGGCAGTACCGCCGACGTCTTGAATACATGGTAGCGAACACCGTTAAAACCCTCTCCTGGGCTCCAGGCCGGCGGGCCGGAATCCCAGTCACCCGCCCCATCACTGCTGCGAAGTCCTCGCATTAAAGCTGAACCGCTCATGCCGTATTTGACAATCGCAATATTGTCATAAGGCAGCGCCTCTTTCAGGGCTCTGCCTAGCGACATTTCAAAACCCGAATGCGTCCCGGCCTGATAGTTGCCTGAACCCAGTTGGAGCAGCCGAAATGCCGTATCCGCAGGGCGATCCCATGCATTATAATCCGGAACGTTATCGCCGGGCAAACGGCCGCCAACCCAGAATTCCACATCGGTTTGCGGACTCTGGTACACAGCCGGATATTCGGTATTCAAGCCGGAACCGGCCGCGTTGGACTGGCCGCCGATCAGGAAGACCTTGACCCGCTTGCCATAGTAGTCGTTGTCGGCGATGCTGACGCTGATATCCGATATCACAACATTATCATAAAACCTGTAGCCACTGGAACAACTGTGACTGATAACGACCGAATGCGGCCCCTCAAAGAGTGTATCATCAACCGCGGTTACGGTCACAGTTTGCGGCTGGTTGTAATTGACCGGTGTAAAGACCACCGTATCCGTTTCAATATCGTTTACTTTCAGCAAGACCTGGCCGGATTCTGAAGGGATTAATGTGACAGTAACATCCTGCTTCGGTATGCCGTTCAGAACAATTGTGTAGACATCCGAGGTCGGCCCTTCTTCTTCCACCAGCAATGTTTCCGCACTGAGATGGACATCCATGTGAATGGCCTCATAGACGGTTTGAGCAATAATTGCAGCGCCATTTTTGTCCGGGTGCAGTCCATCCACTGCATAGCATTCCGGGTGTGACTCCAGAGGCTTATAAAGATCGATCAGCGGAAGCCCCTCGCCTAAAGCAATCTGTTGAATCAGCGGAGTACATTCAGCCATATTAGCGTAAATAGCAGGATAGGCATAAGGAGGAGAAAAGACCGGCATCAGGGTGCCCAGATAGACCTGCGGATGACTCGGCAGCATCATGAAATCGCTAATCAGGTCTTTGTAATGTGCCGTGAAAACCGGCTCGTTTGTCTCCCACTGGCCGACAGAACAGTCGTTGATGCCCAGGGCTATGAACACGATATCCGGCTCAAATGCGATTGCTGCATTGTATTCTGGACTTCCTTTATAGGGATTCGATGATATCTGTGAAACCCTCGCCCCGCTGCGGCCGAAATTGCCCACCTGATAGCCGGCCCCCAACATCGCCTGAAGTTGAGCCGGATAGGAATTGGTTCCGATGTCAGGAATGCCATATCCGTAAGTTATACTGTCACCGACACAGGCCACTTTGGCAACAAATTCCGGCTTGGTGGTGAAGGACCACGGCCGGCCGGATTGTTTGGCTGCACCGTCATAGGTATCCACCTGCCAGTAATAGGTCGTTGCGAAGGCCAGATCAGGATCAGGGTTGTAGGTTGTCTGCAGGGCGTTATCTACGACTTTGGGATTGGCGGCCGTCGTCGGATTGGTCCCGAAATACACATCATAGCCGGTCGGAGCATATAACGAAGGCGCCGACCACTCCAGAATTGCAGTCGGCTGCACGCCCGTGGCGCCGTTGGCCGGCCCAACAATCCCGGCGGCAGCCGAAACCGAGATCACCACATCATCGAGGTCCATGCCATTGCCCGCGGCGGATTTGTACCATCGGACTTTTACATCGCCAGACTGGTTGATAACAATCGTTGTTTTCGACCAGGGCAAAAGCGAACCTAATGTAATACTGCCGGCTGTCGTCCAGGTTTCGCTTCCATTCAGGGTATCCGTAGTCCATTGGATAACAACGGTTCCTGTACTGGAACCTGAGTAGGTATTCCACCAAAACTCTACGGTGCCAACGCCATCGGCGCCGGCAGGGTCGACCAGGATATACTGGCCGGTCGTGTTATTATTCCCAAACACAGCCGATTGAGCCCCGCCATGTTTCGTATTGGTCCAAATGCCGGCGTACTGATAGCCAGCCTTGCCGCCTTCCCAATAATCACCGCTGGAGTCAGTAATCTTAAATCCGGCCGTAACTTTCGTAGTACCCGGGCTGTCAGGAAAGCCTTCAGCAACCTCAAAGCCCGTTTGAGCGATTATTGCAGAATAGGCATGGACCGCTGTCAGGATCAAAATGACAGTTATAATAAAACAGGCACATTTAAGGTGATTCATGGCAAATCCTATTAATCCAAGTTAAGAATTATATTTGTATTTTCAAGCACATATCGAAAAACGATATTATTATGCCAAATAACACTTTCGCTTTACAAGCCGGCAAACAGCATCT
>JAFGQP010000320.1 GCA_016935635.1 Sedimentisphaerales bacterium | reverse complement strand
TTGCGGCTTCGCGAAGAATTATCGCATTCGGAGCCGGATTACTGGCACCTGATCACCGCGATTTGCCATGTGCCGCAGGGCGAAATTCCCCCGCACAAACGCTGGCTGCTGGATCCGCAGATGGCCGGCGGCGGAGTGCTGATGCAGAACACCTATGATTTGCTGGATGAAATCGTCCTGTGTTTCGGTCTGCCGCAGCAGGTGTATGCCCAGCTTATCAGTCAGGCCCCCGACCGGCAGCAGCGGCTCAGCATCACCGAAGACAACGCCATGGCAATTATGCGATTTACCGATACGCTGGTTGCCCAGATTGTCGCCAGCCGAACGTTGGGGCCGGCCAGACGCCACCTGCGGATTCACGGCAAAGACAAATTTATCACGCTGACCCGCGATGAATTTTCCATTACCGACAATGAAGGCAATCTGATTGACAATGTTCAGTTCTCGCAGGAACAATTTCACGGGATGCAGGATTTACTGACCAATTTTGCAAAAGCAATCATGTCGCCCCAGCAGCATCCGCTTTACCCCCCGCCGGGGACGGATCTTTATACGATGGCGGTCATTGAGTCGTTATACCTGTCCGCTCGGACGGCGATGCCGGAGGCCCCCTCCCGGCTGCTGGATCTGGCCAAGACCGGCGCGGCGGTGTGGTAACCAAAAACAAGTGGTCATAGAATTTTTACCTCCTGTTGCATATTTCCCTATTTTGCGGTATAATCACCCTTTCTATAGATATCAAAGAAAGCAGATAACCCTTTATGAGTACAGAACATATACGTAATTTTTCGATTGTGGCCCATATTGACCACGGCAAAAGCACGCTGGCTGACCGGTTATTGGAAAAGACCGGGGCAATTGATCCGCGCAACCGCAAGGAGCAGATGCTCGATGATATGGACCTCGAGCGGGAACGCGGCATTACCATCAAGGCCTCGGCGGTAACGATGAATTACACCCTCAAGGGCAAGACGTATATGCTTAACCTCATCGATACGCCCGGTCATGTGGACTTCCATTATGAAGTATCCCGTGCCTTGACGGCATGTGAAGGGGCATTGCTGGTGGTGGATGCCAGCCAGGGCGTTGAAGCGCAAACCGTTGCCAATGCTTATCTTGCGGTCGAAAACGGCTGCGAAATCCTGGGGGTGATTAATAAAATCGACCTGCCTGCTGCTCAGCCGGAAGTGGCGGCAGAGGAAATGGAGCATGTTCTGGGTCTGGATGGTTCGGAATGTATCCCGATTAGTGCCAAGACCGGGCAGAATGTTGAGACCCTGCTGGAAGCGATTGTGACCAAGCTGCCTCCGCCGCCGGATAAAACAGATGAGCCGACCGCGGCTTTGATTTTCGACAGTCATGCCGACGATTACCGGGGGGTGATTTGTTATGTCCGGGTCGTGGCGGGGGTCCTGAGCCTCAAGCAGAAAATCAAGTTTATGGGCAGCGGACGGGCTTATACGATTACTGAACTGGGTAAATTTTGTCCGCAAATGACGCCGGTTTCCCAGCTTGCCAGCGGCGAGGTGGGGTATGTGATCGCCAATATTCGTGAGCTGGTGGATGTGCGAGTGGGCGATACCATTACCGATTTCGGCAATCCCGCCGAAAAGCCCCTGCCCGGCTATGAACCGCCGATGCAGATGGTGTTTTCCGATTTTTATCCTGGCGCGATGACTGATTACCCCAAACTTCGCACGGCGTTTGAGAAATTAGCCATCAATGATGCCAGCTTCACCTTTGCCCCACAGAATTCTCAGGCACTGGGCTTTGGGTTCCGCTGCGGATTCCTGGGTCTGCTGCACATGGAAATCGTGCAGGAACGACTCGAGCGGGAAAATGATATCGACGTCGTTCAGACGGCACCGACGGTCAGTTATGAAATCCTGATGTCCGACGGGACGATTAAGCGCATCGATTCACCCAGCGAACTGCCCGACCGGTCGATTATCGCCGAAATCCGGGAGCCGTTTGTGAAGCTGGAAATTATCACCTCCAGCGATTCGCTCGGCGGTCTTATGAAACTGGCCGATGAACGCCGCTGCAAGCTGATCAAGACCGAATACCTCGGTCCGACTCGCGTGATGCTGGAATACAAGGCCCCGCTGGCTGAGATTGTGTATGACTTCTATGACCTGCTCAAGGGCATCAGCCATGGTTATGCAACGATGGATTATGAATTCATCGGATTTGAAGCCGGCGAGCTGGTCAAAATTGATATTCTGGTCAACAAAATCGCTGTTGAAGCACTGAGTTTGATTGTCCATCGCAGCAACGCCGAATACCGCGGCCGCAAGATGATTATCAAATTGCGCAAGGCCATCCCAAAGCATCAGTTCGAAATTCCACTGCAGGTGGCTATCGGCGGCAAGATTATCGCCCGCGAGACGATCAAGTCATATCGCAAAGACGTGCTGGCCAAACTCTACGGCGGTGACGTGACCCGCAAGATGAAGCTGCTCAAGAAGCAGAAAGAAGGCAAGAAGCGAATGAAATCCATCGGCCAGGTCAATATCCCGCAGGAGGCCTTCATGTCGATTCTGGATACCAGCGAAGATTAACACGGCGGGAATTTGTTATTGCGGGGCAATGTAGGTGGTATATATCAACCGGGCAATGGTTATTGCGACAACACCCAGAAAGATGGGCTTGACAAACCGTGTGCCTTTGAGGATGACCATTCTGGAACCGAGTGTCGCCCCGACAAGCTGACCGGTGCCCATGATAATCCCCGGCAGCCACAGCACTTTGCCGCCGAGAATGAACGTAATCAGTGAAACCATGTTGCTGGTCGCATTCATGATTTTGGTGTGCGCGGTGGCCTTCATCATATTCTGCCCCATGAGGACCACAAACGCAATCATCCAGAATGAACCCGTTCCCGGACCGAAAAAACCATCATAGAAGCCGATGATCAGGCCCGCCGCCAGATAAAAAGTCTGCGGATGGGCTCTCGGTTTCCGGTCGATATGACCCAGGTCCGGCGAAAACAGCAGATAAAAAAAGATAATCGCCAGCAGAATTGGAATAATCATCCGCAGAAAGTCCGCTGCAATCATCTGGATGGCAAGGGTGCCGATGACCGCTCCTATGGCGGTAAAGAGTATCCCCGGAATCGTGTGGCGGATATCCACGAGCTTCTGGCGGGCGTAATGGACGGAGGCCGTGCAGGAGCCGAATGTGGCCTGGAGCTTATTGGTCCCCAGCGCCAGATGCGGGTCGAGACCTGCAGCCAGCAGGGCCGGGATGGTGATGATGCCTCCGCCGCCGGCAATGGAATCGACAAAGCCGGCGACAAAACCCACTACCCACAGCAAGCCTAAAGCCTGTATCGATAATTCCATGCGACTGCTTTCTGTACCCAACGGGTATTGTTATTGCCGGAAGCTGGCGGCTGAAAGCTTTTTAGCCGCGCCGAAACAGAAATTTTAAGCAGGATCAACATAATCATAATCCGTCGGCAGATCGGGATTGCGGAGATGATCGAAGAAGCGTTTGATCTGATGCGGCATCGTCCGAGACTGTGACAGGGGCGGAATCTCATCTTCGCCGAAGAAGGCGATCTCGCTGGTTTCGTGACTGCTGGCAGGCGCCCCGCCGATGATTTCGCAGTGGAAGAAAAATTTATAGATATTGAACGGGTAAAACGGCGTATGGCCCTGCTTGTTGCGGTCCCAGACGGCCAGCAGTTTGACCACACGGACCTTGTAGCCGGATTCTTCCCAAACCTCGCGGATGACATTTTCCGCCGGTGTTGAGCCGACATCGCACCAGCCGCCCGGCAGCGTCCAGCCGCCGTCCTCGATTTCCTTGACCAGCAGAATTTTATTGTC
>JAFGQP010000319.1 GCA_016935635.1 Sedimentisphaerales bacterium | reverse complement strand
TAGGCACGATTGGCGCCGCCGGCCTTTGCCCAGATATCAAAATCCTTAAACTCCTTTCCCTGCACTTTATAGGAGAAAACGCGCTGGTCAGGACCACTGATGCCCTCAAATGTCTCGGCAAAATAGAGCTTCGCGATGTATTTGCCATTGGGAACCTTGCAAGTGAAGGCATCCATGGCGTAATGTTCGCTTAAAAACAGGGCCGAATCCTTCGTTCCGGCAATTACAGTCTCCGGATCGCGATCGATGGTGGCTCCGCCCTCAAATCCCAGGTCCGGCTGCCAGACATTGCCGCTGGAATCCGTGAATGGGGAAGACTGGCCGGCCTTGATACGGATGATCTGGCCGGAGGGCATGGGGGTTGCTGGACCTGATTCGGTCAGTTTTGCGGCAGATGCAGCCGGAAGAGGCTGGTCACGGAATAGCAGCGGTGCAAACTGATAGAAGCTGCGTCGCCAGGTCAGAAATTCGTGAGCCGTATCCGGCGACACATACGCAACGTTTGCGATGCCTATCTGATTGAGAGCATCGTGATTGGCCTGGATATTGCCGGGATTTTCACGGCTGCCGCAACTGCAGAACACGAGTTTGACTTTTTCCTTGAAGACGGGTGTGGAGTTGACATCGTTTGGATTGATGATGCCGCCGCTGAACAGACCGATATGGGAGAACTTGTCCAGATTCTTCAGGGTAATGGTCTTGGTTTCCATGCCGCCCATCGACAGGCCGGCCATGGCACGGTTTGGTTGATCGGAAAGCGTACGGAAATTAGAATCAATGTAAGGAATTAATTCATTGACAAGAACCGTCTGGAATGGCCCGATATCGAAATTTCGGAGGCCGCCAAATCGGATTTCGTTGGTCATGCCGTAGGTCATCACGATAAGGAATGGTTTTGTCTTGCCATCAGCCAGCAGGTTATCCATAATCAGATTGACACGCCCCTGGTTGCTCCAGGCGGTTTCATCTTCACCCCAGCCGTGCTGCAGGTACAGCACCGGATAGCGTTTGGTCAAGTCCTTTTCGTAGTCCGGCGGGGTATAGACGAACGCCCGCCGTGAGGTGTTCGTGCTTTTGGAGGGGAATAGAATCTGCTGTACATGACCATGAGGAACGTCTTTGAGGGCGTAGAAATCCTGGTCGTGAGCGGGAATTTCAATGCCGCTTTCCCATCGCGTGGAACCGTAAAAGTTCAGGGCGCCGGGGTCGTTGAAGGTTCCTCCATCCACCGTCAGATGATAGTAGTGGAAACCTTCATCCAGCGGTCCTGCCGTGGTGCCCGTCCAGACGCCATCGTCGGCTTTGGCAAGCGTGGTGCCGCCGCGTCCGCCCAGGCCCAGGCTGACGCTGACACTCTGAGCCTGGGGAGCCACGATGCGAAACCGAGCGTATCCCTGCGAGTTAACCTGAGGATATTCCTGGCCGGGCTGATTCAAGGTCGAGGGCTTGAAGTCGTCTTTGACGGCCGGCTGCTCGGCCTGAGCAAAACAGATGCTTCCAGTCATGACCCCTATCAGCAGCATAATAACTCTGATTTTCATTTGATGACCTCCCTTAATTCGCTAATGATTAATATTCCTTGTTATATTGACTCAGTTATATGACGCCTGCAATTTAATCCTTAAAAAGAAGCGGTGCAAACTGATACAGACTGCGCCGCCAGGTTTGCCATTCATGTGCCGTATCGGGTGATACATAGGATACGGCATTAATCCCTGCCGCTTTAAGCTGTTCCACATGGGCACGGACACTATCCGGCCTTTCTTTCGAGCCGCAGCTTTCAAAAATCAGCTTTACCTTTTTGTTAAATTCCTGTGCATTGGCCATCACACCATGGTGTGCCGTAGCAGGATCGCCAACCGTACCGCCGCTGAAGATGCCGATATGCGAGAACACATCGAGATTCTCCATGGCGATGGCATTGGTCTGCATCCCTCCCATCGACAGCCCTGCCATGGCCCGATGCGGCTGATCCGCAAGCGTGCGATAGCTGGTATCGATCATCGGGATAATTTCTTCCAAAAGAACCTTCTTGAAGGTATCAGCCCAGCCTGTCGGCGGCCAGGAGGCGCCTTCAACACGACGGGGTCGCTGCCGGCCAGGCATACTCCAGGTACCATTGTCCATGACTATAATAAAAGGCCGGGCCCTGCCTTCTGCGATCAGGTTGTCCATAATCAGATTGGTTTTTCCCTGGCCGGGCCAGCCGGTTTCATCTTCACCGCCGCCGTGCTGCAGATACAATACCGGATAGCGTTTTGTGGTATCCTTGTCATAGAAAGGCGGCGTATACACAAAGCAGCGACGCCAGGTGCTAGTAATCTTCGAAAAATAAAGGTTCTGGCATATCTGGCCGTGGGGCACATCCTTAAGAGCATAAAAGTCCTGATCTTTGGCGGGCACTTCAACCCCGCTGCCCCACCGGCTGGCACCAAAGAAATACATACTTCCAGGGTCTGGAACCTGAGCACTGTCAATCACAAGCTGGTAGTAGTGGAATCCTTCGTCCTGGGGCATCGAATCGCCAATCCAGGCGCCGTCCTGCCCTTTGGTCATGGGATATTTTACACCGCCGATATCCAGCAGAACCTGCTGAGCCTCCGGCGCAACAATACGTGCACGAACCCGGCCTTCGGAGTTGACCTGGGGGTATTGCCGACCCGGCTGATTGGTCGATGCCGGCTTGAAATCGTCCGCCACTGCCGGCTGATCTGCCTGAGCAGCCGAGGGTACCTGGGGACTCACATGATAATAATCGAAATCCACAAATCCGCCGGTTTCTTTGGCAGCAAAGTTGAACAGTCCAAACCGATATCCCATGAAGTGCGGCAAGGTATAGGACATTTGCAGCACTGACCCAATCTTTGTCCATGTCTGCCCGTCAAGGCTGTAATAAAAATTAGCCTTATCGGTACGCTCCCGGAAGTCGCAGTCAATTCTCAGATGCACGGTCTGCTGATTAAGGGAGACCGTCTCGACGGTTTCGGGTTTGTCGGACTGGGCACTGACCATCACAATCGACCTGGACGACCCATCCATTTTTACGCCGACAAAGCCGTATTTTTTCTGCAGGGCAATCAGCCCGGCACAATCGCCGTCTTTCATATTGTCGACTTCGATTTTGGTCACAGCCGAACAGACCGGGCCAAAAGTGCGCTGAGTCAGGGTATTTCGGGCCTTTAATACATCGCCATCCACCCGCCCAGTAGTCAGCCGCAAATAGCCGTTCCGCTGGCCAATTGACCAGTATCGATGGTCGGGGTTGTGATTCCACTGCCAGACCAGAGGCAGCGGCTCTCCGGATTTGCGATTAAACTCATCCGAGGCCACGATATTACCTATCCCCTGCTCATTGTCGGCAATATCGAGCGTCCTGGGGGCTTTTCCATCAATACCCAGCACCGGCCAGCCCTCTTCCCATTTGACCGGCACCAGCCAGGGACTGCGGCCAACCGAGCCGTTGTCCTGAAACAGCATTGCATACCACTTGCCGTCCGGGGTGTCAATCAGGCAGCCCTGTGCAACCCCCTGGTCCTGGAGAACCACCTTGCCCTCATAGGGGCCGGTAATCTTGTCGGCACGGTGAATAATCTGCGTGCGCATCCCGCCCCGCGGCCAGGTGATGTTCATCACATAATATTTTCCATTAACCTTGAGCATCTGCGACCCTTCGGCATTCAGACCAACGTTGGGGCCTGCAACCGCACTGGCATTTCGGATCACAATATCATTGAATCCGCCATCCTTGATGCCCGTCAAATCCTGTTTCAGTTCCACCAGGCGTAGGTTGCCGCCGCCATAGATCATATAGACTCGCCCATCATCATCGAAGAACAGAGAGTGGTCATGCAGCGAGGGGGCAAATGAGATTTCCCTCCAATTACCCTTTTCGATGTCTTTGGTGATGTAGATATGCGTCCTGCCGCTGGTGCTGGAGAATGTAGACACGTAATAGGTGCCATCATGATACCGCAGACTGCTGGCCCAGGACCCCTGACCATAGGCCCCTCTGCTGTTTTCCAGCCTGAGCGCCTCATTGTCTGCCAGGGTGTCGTAGGCATATCCAATCAGCTGCCAGTTGACCAGGTCTTTGGACTTCATAATCGGCACTCCCGGGCTCATGTGCATCGTGGTGCTGCTCATGTAGTAGGTATCGCCAACGCGAATGACCGCGACATCGGGCACATCGGCCCAGATGACAGGATTCTGTGCGGAATCCGCCCGGACCAGCACCGGGAATAGAACCAATGCCAAGATAATTACCCATACATAGTTTTTGTTCATAGGTGAATCCTCCATGAGTTTACTGATTGAAACGAAATACGGTTAATGAATTAGCCGGCGCTGTATAGGCAAAAACCGGCTTGACGATCTCTTTGGAAACGGCCGGCTTGACAACCGGAGATATTCCATCCTCATTGACGGCATTGGCATCCGGGCCAGTCAGGACGGTTCTGACGGCCTTCATCGAGGCTTCCTGCGAAATCCCGGCCAGGCGAACGCTGATATCAGCCGGTTCCTCGGCGCCGTTGACGATTTTGACAATCAAATCCCCGGTTTTCGAATCGCTGACCGAAGACGCGGTAAGCATGTTTGGCGGTTGTGGGGCAAACGTCGCTTCAAGATACTGATCTCCGCTGTTTTGCCCAAAGATCTGCTGAACATAATAATTGGCTGAGAGATAAAAATGAGTGCTATCGAAATAGATCATATCCGGCGTCCATTGCGTATGACCGCGACGCGCCAGCAGCGGTGCATAGGATGCAAACACGACCACATCACCGTTGCGTTCATAGCTGGTCAGCCCGGCGGCTTCGGCCAGAGCCGACCGCAGGGTATTGCGTCTTCCGCGGTCATGAGCTGCGTATTCGCCGACGTACACCTTTGACTCGGCACGATTATATGTATTGTAACGATTCAGGTTGTCCCAGAACCACTGCGGATTCACATAGTAGTGCTCATCCACCATCGGGAGTTTAAGCTCTCGGGCAAACGCCCAGCCATTGTCGTAATCTGCTCCGCTGGCAAAAGGACCTACCGTACCGACCACAATAATCTCAGGATGCTTTTGCCGCAATACCTCATAGATCATCTTGAAACGTTCTCTGAAGATTGGGGTGATGGCGTCTTCGTTGCCGACGCCGATATATTTGAGGCCAAACGGTTCGGGGTGACCTGCGGCCGCCCGCCTGGCGCCCCATGGCGACGTTGCCGGACCGTTGGCCCACTCTATCAGGTCAAGCACATCCTGAATATAAGCCGGCATTTCGTCGAGAGGCAAGCCTTCCTGTCCACGATTGGGGGAATTGCCTGCATGCTGACAGCACACACCGGCCGTGACCACGGGAAGCGGCTTGGCGCCGATATCCTCACAGAATTGGAAAAACTCGAAATATCCCAGACCCATCGTCTGGTGATAGCCCCATAAATTGCGACCGGCTCGTCGCTGTTCTACCGGGCCAATGCTGTCCTTCCAGTCATAATACTGATGAATGCCCTGGCCGTGAACCAGGCAGCCGCCGGGAAAACGCATGAATTTCGGCTTGATATCGGCAATCGCCTGGGCGAGATCCGGGCGCAGTCCGTTTGGGCGATTGTGAAAGGTTTTTTCCGGAAACAGCGAAATCATATCCAGACACAGTCCGCCCGTGTCATGAGCCAGCAGAACCAGGCGTGCATCGTTTACCGTGCGTGATGGAACCAGCTTGTCACTGTATCGCGTCCATGCTCGCCCTCTAATCTCCATTTTGGCTTCCGCAAGCACCTCGCCATCCTTTGTTTCAAGGCGTAACGTCACCGGCATGGGTTTGCTGTTATCACCGCGCCCCCACATTTGTCCCATAAACGCCTGATAAGCCCAAAAAGACGCCTCGTATGTTTCACCTTCTTTAAGAACGATCCCATCGAATCCACTATTGGCAATACCCACACCGTCGCCCGGAGAACCAATTGTCAGGAGTGCATAATGGGGATTGTTTCGGTGGACGGGACGCATATTGGCTACGGCGATGGAACCATCCCCCCCGCCGTATTTCTTGAGTTCCCAGAATTTAAGCGGATGCCAGTCCGTCTTTTCTGTCGGGCTGTATTCAAACGAGCGATTCTGAATCAGCTCCGCATAAAGTCCGCCATCAGCTGCATAGTTCAGGTCTTCAAAGAACACCCCGACAAGGTCCGGACTGATTGGTTTTCCCGGCTTGCCGGCCTGAACTGTCAATGCAACAGGTTCAGCACAAACAGCCGTAACAGACAGCAGCAGGACTGCCAACAGCCTATGGGCTATCCATTTCCCTTTGCACAGGGACAAAACAGATTGACATTGTTGCATAACAAGACTCCATTTTGTTATAATTTTAGTACTGTAAGCTTGACTTTCTGCAAATCACAATCGCGTGAGGAATTGCCAATCATAATTTCAAATTCACCCGGCTCTACAACATACTCCATATCGATGTTATAAAAAGCCAGATGCTCTGGCGTAATATCCAGATCAACCGTTTCGGCCTGCCCAGGCTTCAATGTAATCCTCCGGAAGCCCTTGAGTTCTTTGACGGGACGCGTCACCGAACTGACACAGTCACGGATGTACATCTGCACCACTTCATCCCCGGCCCTCATGCCTTTATTGGTCACTTCGACCGATACGGTCGTCGATTCGTCCGGCCGAATCGTCTGCTTTTTCAAACAGGGCTGTCCGAACCCGAACCGGGTATAACTCAGCCCGTATCCGAACGCATATAATGGGCTGACATCATCAAACAAATAGCCCCGCCGGGCCGAGGATTTATAGTTGTAATAGCAGGGAATATGACCTACTGAGCGCGGAATTGAAATCGGCAATTTGCCGCCGGGATTGACCTCGCCAAAGATCACTTCTGCGATGGCCGTTCCGGATTCCTGCCCCAGATACCAGCATTCCAGAATCACAGGGATTTTTTCACTGAGATGCGTTATCGACAACGGCCGTCCGTTAAACAATACCGCAATGATGGGCTTGCCGACTGCGGCCATAGCCTCAACCAGTTCATCCTGCACGCCAGCCATATCCAGCGTTGGACGGTCGCCCATGTGATTTCTGGCCCAGGCTTCTCTGGACGTCTGTTCATTGCCGCCAACGGCCAGAACAATGACATCCGCCTGCCGGGCAATTTGTACTGCCTCGGCAATCGATTTACGATCTTCAGCAGGATCGCTGGGAGTGACATCATCCTGCTGCCAGGAGCCGCCAATGGTGATTTTGCAGCCTTCGTGATAAAGGACTCGGACGGAATCCCCGACACGGTCTTTGATGCCCTGCAAGACACTGACAAAATGATTGGGCACGCCGCTGTAGCCCCCCAGCATGACTCGGTCGGCATTGGGGCCAATGATGGCAATGGTTTTTATTTTCTTTGCATTCAGCGGTGCAACTGAGCCGTCATTTTTTAACAGCGTAATCGTTTTCCGTGCTGCTTCCAGAGCAAGCTTACTGTGCGCATCACAGCCAACGATTTTTTCAGCCTCATCGGTATTGACAAAGGGATCTTCGAACAAACCCAGCTTGAATTTCCACTCCAGCATCGGGGCAATCAATTCGTCCAGTGCCGATTCGGGTACACCGCCTTCTCGCACAAGTTCGGCCAGGTGTTTATAACAATCCGGATCAGGCAGTTCGATATTCACGCCTGCCCTGACAGCCAGTGCCGCCGCCTGCTTGCCATCCTCGGCCAGATGATGCCCATACAAATCCGGCCGTTCGTTCAGTTCACGAATCGCATAATAATCGGATACAACATATCCCTTAAAGCCCCATTCCTGACGCAAGATGTCCCGCAGCAGCCATCTGTTGGCATGGGAAGGAACACCGTCGATTTCATTGTAAGACGCCATGATACTGATGGCGCCGGCTTTGGTGATCGCTTCTCTGAAAGTAAATAAGAATGTTTCACGAAGCACCCGGGCAGAAACATTTACCGGTGCACAGTTTGTGCCGGATTCCGGCTGGCCATGGGCAGCAAAGTGTTTGAGCGTGGCAATCACGTGCTTTTTGTCGACAAACGATGCATCCCCTTGAAACCCCTTAACAGCGGCAATACCCATCCGGCTGACCAGATACGGATCTTCACCATAGGTTTCTTCGACCCGGCCCCAGCGTGGTTCACGGGCCACATCCACCACCGGTGTTAATGCCTGATGAGTCCCCCGAATGCGAGCCTCGCAGGCGGTTGCTTCAAATATCCGCTGTACCAGATCCGGGTCAAATGTTGCCCCAAGGCCGATAGGCTGCGGAAAACTGGTTGAACCGACTGCCGCAAGGCCATGCAGACATTCTTCATGGAACATAACGGGAATGCCCAGCCGGCTGTTTTCCAGAAAGAATTTCTGGATGGCGTTGGTCAACTCCGCATTCTTCCGGGGAGATAGCCCGCCGCCTGCATCGCTGGGACGGCCAACCTGGCCCAGACCATGCCCCTGACCAAAGGCGGCTTTCGCCTTTTCAAGGTCAAAGCTGCCCTTCTCATCGACCAGCGTTTTGGCTTTGTCCAGCCAGACACACTGCATCTGAGCGGCTTTTTCCTCCAGGGTCATACGATTCAGCAAATCCCTGACCCGCTGCGCGACAGGCAAAAGCGGATTCAGATAATCGGATGGAATCGTATTTTGCTTTTTCATTTTTTTTGCGTAATTACCGATTGTGCGTTTTTTATCATCGCATCACAAGCAGGCTTTCGCCTTATTCTCCATGAACCGCCGAATCCATAGCAGGTTATTTTCGCTGCTGGGCCAGGTCCGTCTCAATCGCCATCATGCGTCGATTGGTCAATGGATAGAAGAACATCAGCAGTGCGCCAATAACCGCCGGGATGGCCGCATAAATACTCATGGCCAGGCAAATCCCGCGTAGAGACAATTCCGTCTGCGGCTGATTGGCCTGATAGCCGTACCAGGCCAGAATCCAGGCCAGAATCGCACCGCCCAGTGCAACGCCCATCTTTAACGCAAACAGGGACGCAGCCATAATCAATGCCGTCGCTCTCCGGCCTGTTTTCCATTCCGAATAATCGGCGGTATCAGTATAAATTGCCCATTGCAGAACCGACACCGGCCCCATGCAAAACGAGGTCACAAGCTGCAGGGCAAATAAAAGCACCAGGTTCTGCGGACTGACCCAGTACACCAGTCCCGTTGAAATCGCCGCCAGAAGAAAAAATCCGGAATAAATTTTGGATTTATCTATAACTTTACAGAACCACTTGGTGGTCATCGCCGCCAGAATGGTAATAATCGTTCCGCTGAGCATGAAAGCTGAAGAAAGCTGAGTCGAAGAAAAGGTGACTGCCTTGCCGAATAAAGACACCTCCCGGCTCTGGATATAATAATCGAAATAATAAACAATGCTGCCGCCGCGAATCAGAACATATACAAGCTGAAATACCGTTGCAAATCCTATCAGCATCCACGGTCCGTTTTTAAATAAATCGAACATGTCCTGCTTGAATGGATTTCGCTGTTCCTGGAGGGGCTTGACGCGTTCCCGTGTCGAGAAAAAAGTAATCAGGAAAAGAATGACCGCCAGCGAAAACAGGACAATCATTGCATATTGCCAGCCCTTGGGAGAGGCTTTTGAGCCGCCGAAAAACTCGACCATCCTGACCAGCGAGTACTGCACAATAAACATGCCGATAAATGCCAGTACGAACCGATAGGACGACACGACGGTGCGTTCCATGGAATTGGGCGAAATGACACCCATCAGGGCGCAATACGGCACGTTGACCACCGTATAAACCATCATCATCAGGGTATAAGTGATATACGCCCAGATCAATTTGCCGCCGGCACCCAGATCGGGCGTCGTAAACATCAATACACCGATCACTCCAAACGGTACGGCAAACCACAGCAGATACGGCCTGAATTTCCCCCATCGGGTGCTGGTGCGGTCGGCAATCGCCCCCATCATCGGGTCATTGACGGCATCCCAGATTCGGGTCACTAGAAACATTGTGCCGATGGCTGCTGCCGAAATGCCGAAGACATCGGTATAAAAATACAGCAGGAAATAGATGGTGGTTTGAAAGAAAAGATTGGATGCCGTATCTCCCAGGCCAAAACCGATCTTTTCCCGGACAGAAAGTTTCTGCGATTCGTTCTGCATGTGCGTCTTCCTTAATATGATCCGTAACTCTCCTACACCACAAATCCTATCCAAACCGGTGCAAACTACAACATAATTTCAGATACGATTTTCTAAAATAACCAAGATTTTCATCTGCGGCCAGGGTAATCACCCACGCTGTCACAGGAGGCCCTTCTCGGACATGTTCTGCATTCTCCCGCATGATCGTGTCTGTTTCCCAGGGCACATCTTCGCCGGCCGCTTAATTGATAACCACTGGCTCTGGTAAAAGTTGTCTGCCATGGACAGCGCTGCGAAATCACAACTGTTGTGAGCATTCGCAGTCACCATCAATCGCAGACTAAATTACCCATATTCACACCTCGAAATCGGATTACTATTATGTAATGTAAATAACTCCTGAATTTATAAAGATTTCACACAAAACGTTTCTGCAAACAACTATATCATCTTTGCGGACAGAGAGTTATAAATATTTTTGAAAACAATTCACGGGCTTG
>JAFGQP010000318.1 GCA_016935635.1 Sedimentisphaerales bacterium | reverse complement strand
TTGGTCAACGAGTTGCGATTCAGTCTGTAGCCGTTTTAATCTTGATGTCCTCTGGCGTGTTTTTGTACTATTATACGCCGGATCGAAATGTTCAACTGGAAATGATCCAGAACGGGACACTGAAATCTGAGCCGGGAACAATTCTTTTCTTAAATAGCGGGGCGGGATGGAATAAACCAGACATTGATTATATTAATGATACGATTAAGATTCAATCAGCATATCAAATAGCAGAAAAAAACGGTAAAAAACTGGTCATTCCCCCTCAGAAAAATAATTAGGGTCCTGGAAAAACAGCCATATATTCTACAACTGTTATCGATTGCGGCCCTGCAGTTTAGCCAGCAAGCGAAGAATCTCCAGATACAACCAGACTAGGGTGACCATCAGGCCGAAGGCACAATACCATTCCATGTATTTGGGGGCACCCTGGCTTGCACCCTGTTCGATCATGTGAAAATCAAGCACAAGATTCAATGCGGCAATGACAACCACGACAACCGAAAAGAGAATGCCCATCGGAGTTGAACTATGGATAAGCGGGGCGTTCACACCGAATGCACCGAGGACCAGTGAAATAATATAATAGAGTGCGATAGCCCCCGTGGCGGAGGCAACTCCGGCCATGAACCGCTGCGTTGGGCGGATAATACCTGAGCGATAAGCAATCAGCATACAGGCCAGTACCCCGAAGGTCAGAAAGACGGCCATAACGACAATCCCCTTGTATTTTGCCTCAAAAATGGCGGATATTGCACCCAGTGCCAGGCCTTCAAGAATGGCATAGATAGGAGCGGTAACGGCTGACCAGTCCTTTTTAAAGATTGTGACCAGTGCCATAATAAAGCCTCCAATGGCACCCACCATGACCCAGGGAGCTGCGGACGCCGGGTCCAGAGATGTTTTGTGCCATGCCCAGCTTCCAGTAATGACGGCCAGCAGCAACAGCATGGCGGTTTTGTTGATTGCCCCGGAAACAGTCATAGCCTTGTCGCCGTAGTAAGGGACGGCATCAAATATTTGTTCGTTTAAAGCAGGATTGCTTGTTCTCATTGCATATCTCCAATTCAATCATTATTTCAGTTATTAGTACGATAGTCGATTGTATTGGTTCTGCGGATTGAGTCAAGTTTAAACGAGGTTGAACTATGGGACAATCAGGCCGTAAAATGTACAGAGTCATGAAAGAGGATAAGCAATGAAACTGTTATTTATGACATTTTACGCATTTTTCTTCGTGTTTTGTCCGGGCTGCTCGGATCGTGAACCCGGGCAGTCAGTGACTGCAAAGCCAATAGATACCCCGAAAAATACAGGTGTCCCGATGGAAAATCAAAAAGTGGAGTTGACGGATTGGCAATGGAAACAAAAACTGAGTCCTGAGCAATACAATATACTCAGGAAAAAAGGTACAGAACGGCCATATACAGGGGAATATTATTTAAAACCTGAACAGGATGGGACTTATGTTTGTGCCGGCTGCGGCAATGTAATATTTAAGACGGCCAGCCAATTCAATTCGCATTGCGGGTGGCCAAGTTTTAGCGAGGCCCAACCCAATAGCGTCACGGAAAGTACGGATACCAGCTATGGTATGGTCAGAACCGAGATTACCTGCAGCCGCTGCGGGGGGCACTTGGGGCATGTCTTTGAGGATGGGCCGGGGCCGACAGGATTGCGTTATTGCATCAATTCTGCGGCGATGGAGTTTAACGAAGAACAGTAGGCACACAACCACCTGCTTTCGACTCAAAAGCGTTATTATTGATACTGATAAGCGGAATTCTGTTGCTATTTAGAATAATTTTCTAAAAACCGACAGATTGTGTTTGACAATTGATGTCGAGTCCGGGTAGATTTACTTTCAGAACAATGCCGCATCAAGTTCCCTCGGGATGCGGTAAAATTGGAATAACGAGGGGTTTGCAATGTGGCTCCTTTGTGAGCCAAGGAGATTCATGTGAGTAGCGGTACAGTAAAGTGGTTCAACGAGAAAAAAGGTTTTGGTTTTATTACTCCCGATGATGGCGGCGAAGATCTGTTTGTGCATTACAGCAATCTTGCGACCGAAGGTTTCCGCACCCTGCGTGATGGCCAGAAGGTCCAGTTTGACCCTGCCAAAGGCCGCAAGGGTATGGAAGCGACCAACGTTCGCCCCTGCTAAGTAAGGTTTTTGACGCAACGCGACAAATCCCACGGGCCTGTTTAAAAGCAGGCCTGTTTTTTTGCCTCAAAAAACCATTAATTCTTTTGGATGAGGATGCCGGCGTATAGCCATTTCCCAGCGAAATCGTCGTGTGAGAGGAAGACTTTGCCGGCCATTGGGTCGGCGATGACGATTTCGGTGCTGGTTACGTCCAGCACAGTGACGAAATGGTCCACGCCCAAACGGAGTTTGACTACCGCAATCGCGGGGCAATTGCCCTTCAGTTGCGAAATCGAGTCAAATCGACGTATCCTGCAGGAGATTCCCCGGTCAGCGTATAATGCCTCGATTGCCTCGGCCAGCAGGTATTCTGTGGTGCCGATGGAAGGTGTTGTGCGGCTTGCCAGGGCAAGGGGGCCTTCTTCGGCCATAATATCATATTGGTACAAGGCCGAGACTGCCGCCGCCGCACCGCAGGTATAATTGGTCGTCTGAAGACACACCTCGTCTTCCACCCAGGTATTCAGACCTGTCAGGCGAGGATAGGCCAAAAGAAACTCCACCTGGCAGACTAAACCCAGATACAGACTTGCCAAAACGGCAAACACCGTGACCATGCGCCTTTGTCTGCGATGGGGCAGGTGCGGGCAGAGAATGCCGAACAGCAAGGGGGCAAGCCCGCAAAACAGAATCTCAGCAATTCGGCTCTGGCCCAAAAGCAGCATCCAGGGATGATAGCCTATTGCCGGCACTCTGCGTGCCAGAATGATGACAAATAACAGACCAATGGCGAATCCGCAGACACTAAGCCACTGCCATTTCGGGGCTTTTGACAACACCACGCCAAACCATGCGGCACTGAGTGCCGTCAGGATATAACAGCACAATATCAGGATTTCACCGGCCATCAGTTGGATTCTTTGGGGATATTATTCTCCCGGAAGAACAATCCTAAAAAGATACTGACAGCGACAGCCATGATTGCCGGGACCAGCCAGATGGAAGTCCAGTTGTGGCCGGTAATCTGGCCGTTTTCCACGATTTGATAGTGTTCGGCAACCAGGCCGGATGCCCGGGCGCCCAGCATCATCCCGATGCCATAAGTAACCAGAGTAAACAAACCCTGGGCGCTGGCCTGAATCTGCTGAGGCGCTCTCTTGCCCACGTAAATCTGGCCGATGACAAAGAAAAAGTCATAACAGACACCGTGGAGTGCAATGGCGATATAGTAAAACCACAGCAGCGGGCCGGGATTTCCATAGGCGAACAGGGCATATCGTGCGCCCCAGGCCAGAATGGCGACTAAAAGCATTTTCTTGATTCCCAGGCGGGCAAAGAAAAATGGAATGGCCAGCATAAACAGGGTTTCGGATATCTGGCCGATCGTCATTTTGCCTGCGGCGTTGACGACCCCGACTTCATTGAGAAACAGGTTGGTGAAGCTGTAATAGAAGGTCAGCGGAATGCAAATCAGAAGGGCACTGATGATGAAGACCGCAAAAGAACGGTCTTTAAGAAGCTGCCATGCCTTGACGCCCAGAATGTCATTGATGCTGACTTTCTGTCCGGCCGATGCCGGCGGTGTCATCGGCAAAAAGAACGAGAAGACTCCCAGCACAAATGACGCACCCGCAGCAATCAGCAGGGGGAGGTTCTTGTCTTCGATTTTCATAAAGCCGATCAGCAGCCCGGCAGCGATCCACCCGATGGTTCCCAGGACGCGAATGGCCGGAAACTGTTTTTCGGTGTTCTGCATCTGGTGAAAGGAAATAGCATTGATTAAGGCCAGTGTGGGATTATAGCAGATACTGTAAAGCAGCAGATACCAGAAGATTTCTCCTGATGACTGAGCATTTGCAGTCAGATAGAGAAAGACACCTCCCAGCAGGTGCAGGACGCCCAGAATCTTTTGAGCCGAGAAGAATCGGTCGGCAATCATGCCTACAAAGAATGGAGCGATCAGAGCACCCCACGGCATGGTACTATAGGCCTTGCCGATGACATCGCCGCTCATGCCCATTCCTTTACCGAGGTAGGTGCCCAGGGTGACATACCACGCGCCCCAGACAAAAAATTCCAGAAACATCATGACCGATAATTGGATTTTGGTTTTCGTGTTCATCGTCAGGCCCATTCAGAATAGTTATACTGATCTTACTTTAAATTTCCCGGTTCGTCGCGGCTAAAGAGCTATCAGCCGCCAGATTCCAGCATTATCTTTATCACCGCGGCTGCGTAGGGTAACGTTACCCCGTGAATACACGCGGCATAAAAGCGGCCTATGGCCGCCGCGGAATAATCATGCCCGTTGGGTATATTGTTTTGATAACCAGCGTACTGCAAATTCAATATCCATCAGGCGTTGATCGCCCGCTTCACGTTCGATGGCAAGGACACCTTTGTATCCCGCATCGCGGAGTTTTTTGATAAACTGCTCTGCCTGCACATCCCCCTGCGACCATACGACCTCACTGCCCCAGGTGCCGGGCACTGCGGTCCGTTTGGCATCCTTGATATGGACATGTCGGATCCAGGGGACAAGGATGTCCACCGCGTCAATCGGATTGCCCTGGTTGTATAAAATCATATTGGCCGGGTCAAAGTTGACGCCAACAGCGGGGTGATTTAATTGTTCCAGAAACTGTTTTAACTGCTCGGCGGTTTCCTGCCCGGTTTCCATCAGCAGCGTGATGCCTTGACTGCCGGCCTGGTCGGCCATAAATCGCACGCGTTCCAGCAGTTTTTGAGCACCCTCGATATCCGTGTGGTCAATAAAACCGATATGGGCGGAAAGAAACTTTGCCTTGAGCTCTGCGGTGAGTTTGACCGCGGACACAAAGATGTCCTTGTTGCGGTCCCAGCAGCTATCGGGAATGATTCCCCCGGTAACGCGAATCGTATCCAGTGTCGTATAGTCTTCCTGCGGAAAGCCGATCATCGTAGAGCTGATGGTCCAGTCGGCCGTGCGGATAAAATCCAGATACTCCGCCGATTTATCGACACACCAAGGACGCAAATCCAGATGGATATGCTGGATTCCAAGTTGATTCATGGCTTCCTGGATGGCCCGGGGAGCCATCTGGAGCGACCAACTGCAAACACCAATAGGATTATTTCCGCATGTAAGCATGTTTCACCTCTGTCTTAATTTAAAGTGTAATAATAGTGCCTGTCTGGGCCGACTGTTTTTCCGCCTCTATGAGACGGACCGACTCGCGCGACTGAAGCGGCGTAATCCGGGTGCCATCCACAGTGCCGGCAAGCCAGTCTTTAAAATAATGAATCTCATGAAAATAACCGTCTTCCGGCTGGACTGCGGGTGTCACAGGCTCCTGCCGGCTGGCAAACAGCCGAAATGCAGGCGTTTGACGGCAGTCATAAATCAGGGTCGCCTTCTCCATAAAGATGGTGAAATCCATTCCGAAGGTGTAGGAATCACTGGCCAGCCAACTGCCCTGTGCCGTGATGACGGAATTATCCTCGTACAGATACTGGGTATCGATATGCCAGATGGACTGATTCTGTGTCAGCGT
>JAFGQP010000317.1 GCA_016935635.1 Sedimentisphaerales bacterium | reverse complement strand
GGATAACGAATAATCATTCATGTGTTTATTATCGGACATAATACGCTTAAAAGTTTAAAACAGGATTTTTCAGTTGGGAGCAGTATATATAGAGAATTATTGTCGCAAATATTTGTCTTGTAAGCTTTGTTTCTTTTAAAATAAGTTGCGTGCCTTTTTTTTGTCTGAACAAGCGAGACCCCCAGTACAGTATATATTCAAAAAGTATCAAAATACACCTGAAAAAAGTATTTGAAAAACCTTTGAGGATATGAATATGATCCCCATAAACAAAGATTTAATTTCCAAACTCCCATTATACACCCTATTTTGTGTCTTCTGGTCCTTTGGAATGGCCTCTGAGCCAATCAGAAAACCGTTGATTGACTTCTCCGATGAATCTGTTATCGATCAATTGATTTCAGTAAATGACAATGTTATGGGCGGTATTTCAGAGGGGCAATTCCGTATTACCGATGATAAAACCCTTGAGTTTTCCGGCAGTTTATCACTGGAAAATAACGGCGGCTTTGCATCCATTCGCACACGTGCCACCGATCTGAATCTTGATGGATACGACAATATTGGAATCCGTCTCAAAGGCGACGGTAGAACTTATTACTTTAACCTAATGACTTCTTCTCGCAGTGCCGCCTCATCCTATCGTGCACCATTGAACACCCAGAAAGATACTTGGCAGGATATCCATATTCATTTGAATGATTTTGTATATACGTCCTTTGGCAGGATTATCGTGGGAGCTGCACCTCTTAAGGCGAAAGACATCCAGAGTCTAGGCTTCACATTGTCAGACAAGAAATCCGGCCCATTCCAGTTGGAAATTAGTGAAATCATAGCCCAGAAACAAACGGACACCAATAAAACTTCTGTCGTAAGAAAGTCTAATGAGTCGGACGAAAATATGGATATCGTGGACACAGCCATTTCAGCTGGGACTTTCAAGACACTTGTCGCAGCTGTCCAGGCAGCAGGCTTAGTTAATTCGCTGAAGGGAAAGGGGCCTTTAACTGTCTTCGCTCCGAGTGATGAGGCATTTTCCAAGTTGCCAGAGGGCACCGTGGAAAATCTTCTCAAGTCAGAAAACCGCGATAAGCTGATTGCGGTGCTTTCCTATCATGTGGTACCGGGTAAGATTCTGCTTTCTGATCAATCATGGGAAACCTTGCAAGGTCAGTCCATTAAGATCAAGACGCCTGGTTCTTTCCAGGTTAATGAAGCCAAGGTCTTGAAGTCCGATATCCTAACATCCAATGGGGTGATTCATGTAATCGACAATGTTTTGCTGCCGCCTGTAAAAAAGCTCAGCCCAAGACAAGCCGCAAAGGAAGTGATCCAGCTTGCGATTAACCGGGGAGTCCCTCTATTTAATGCAGGGCAGCCTTCAGCCTGTGCTGCTATTTATGAAGTCGCCGCTCATTCTTTGCTGAAATCTCATACAGACGCCCTGGATGAACAGGATCGTTCGGTTCTACGAGATGCCCTCAGCAAAGTTCAAGACAAAGACGATCCACGTGAGCAAGCTTGGACACTACGGCGTGCTCTCGATGTGGTTAATCAATCACTTGATGAAGACTAGTTTTTTGTGCAGAGCCAAGTCTTCTAAGGAAACAACCGCGACTTTGCCCGGGTCAGCTTCTTAGTGATTAGTCGAAATTCTTTTGGCAAGAGCCTTTATCATTCCTTTGAAAATAAACCAATGGAATGGATAGGCTCCATACCAGTACATGAGTCCTGCCAGCCCGTGAGGCTTGAAAATTGCTGTCTGGCATATCACGGTTTTGCCGTTACGGGGCTCGGTCTCAAATTGCAGCCATGCCTGTCCCGGCAACTTCATTTCTGCCCGCAAACGCAGCAACCGTCCAGTTTCGACGGCATCAACACACCAGAAATCAACATGGTCACCAGCTTTCAAATGAGCCTGCTTTCGCGGTGTCTGCCGCATGCCAACCCCTCCGGCCAGCCAGTCGATCCAGCCACGCAGATGCCAAAGCCAGTTGGCATAGTACCATCCGTTCGAACCTCCGATCTGTTCAATCGTCTCAAATGCTCGCTTGGATGATGTGGGAACGGTCACGGCATATGATTCAATAATCCGCGAACCCTGTCGGCAGGTGTATTTTTGGTAAGTGAAAGTTTCTTTCGAATATAGCTTAGATCCTCGAAAATGCTTATATTCGTCGTCTTCAGCTTGAAGTGATTTGTGCATTGCCTCCGAGATTGTCTGGGGTTTGATTGAAAACAAAGTCAGCCCCGAGGGATCTTTTACGACCGTCGGATTTCGGATCCCCTCGATTAATGCTCTTCCGATCCGGACATAAAGGGGGGTGACGAATCTCAACCACAGACTGGATAAATAGGGGGTCAAAACAGGCACTGATATCATCAGTCGGTGCAGATGACGCTGATGTGCATATTCGACCATCAGGCCCTTGTAGGAGATCCGCTCAGGACCGCCAATCTCAACGATCCGGCTTTTTTCCAAAGGCACTTCGATAGCTTCAAGGAGATAGCCAATGACATCTTCAATGGCTATCGGTTGGGCTTCGGTTCGAACCCATCGCGGGGTGACCATGACCGGCAGTTTTTCGACCAGAGTTCGGATCATTTCAAATGAGATGCTGCCGACTCCAATGATGATTGATGCACGAAACTCAAGCGTTGTGATACCCGATTTAGCAAAAATGCGTCCCACCTCCTGCCGGCTGGCAAGATGAGCAGAAAGTTTTTGTTCATCACCGAGTGCTCCCAAATAGATGATCCGCTTTACCCCGGCAGATTTGGCCGCTTGAACAAAATTGTTTGCCGCAAGCCGGTCTCGCTCCATAAAATTACCACCTGCCGCCATCGAGTGGATCAGGTAGAAGGTAGTGTCAACAGCTTTCATTGCAGCTGCTAATGATTTCGGATCTAATACATTCCCCTGGACAACTTCAGCAGCATCCAAAACGGGCTGATATAGTTTTAGCGGATCCCGGACCAGACACCGAAGGCGGCAAGGATAGCAGGTAAGTGCCTTGGCAAGTTTTCGACCGACATAACCGGTTGCGCCGGTGATCAAAATACGCTTTTCTTTCTCAACTGGTCTGGTTTTTGTTTTCATAAGCAGTCACATTGTACTAAAATCAGGTCAAACAGCACTATAAAATTCATCTAACAAATTATATTTTTATTTTTCCGGAATCTGTGTATAATGAAAATTATATAAAAAAAGTTTCATTGCTAGCCATGTATGAACAAAAAATGAGTTTACAAAGTTTAAAGGAGAAAATCATGGCCCCGGTATATCCCAAAGCCAACGACAAATGCAAGAGCGATGAACACACACAACATCTGTGTTATTTTGTATCTTATGGCTACCATGTAGATAATCCCGAAGATTACAAGGATTTGGTGGATGAACCCAGATACAAATGCCAGTTTTGTGGACGAACTGCGCATTTGGAAGAAAGCCTTTGTATGCCCGTAAAATTATAAGCCCCCAATCCTATATTTGAAAGGATTAATCAATTGAAAATCGATCCATCACTTGAAGACAGGCTCCTAACGCTTTTTCGCTCTCAGAAACTGGGCGTCTTAGCGACTCATCAAAAAAAGAATCCCTATACCAATCTGATTGCTTTTGCAAGTTCCGATGATATGCGTCAGATTGTTTTTGCAACAGCCAGGACTACACGGAAATTTGAAAATATGATTTCGAATTCCAGTGTATCCTTCTTTATTGATAACCGGTCAAACAAGGCGGATGATTTTAGAAAAGCAATCGGAGTCACTGCCGTCGGTTCTGTGCGGCAAATCCGCAAAAACAAGAACAGCACAATGATGCGGCGTTACTTGCAAAAACACCCACAACTGGCTTCTTTTCTTGCTTCAAAGTCATGTGCTTTTTTGTGTATTGATGTAAACACTATCTATGTTGTTGAACGATTCCAAAATGTTATCGAGGTACATTT
>JAFGQP010000316.1 GCA_016935635.1 Sedimentisphaerales bacterium | reverse complement strand
TCTTCATCGGTGATCTTCGCCGTTACGGTTACCGCCTGATCCGCGGCAGGAATAACGGGCGAGTGCTGAACATCGAGAATGACGGGGGCAATGTTTTCAGCGGTTCGGGAGTTGGCCCGGCCGGGAGTTCCGCCATTTGTTTGGCTGGCCTGCCAGTTGCGTCCATAGTCATTGGAGACCGACAGGCACACCCGTTCCAGTGAACTACCGCCGCCATCGTGGGCATTGGACCATTCCCATCCACGGTGGTAGTATTCCATCGGTCCCAGTATTCTTTGTGCCCATTCGCCTTCATCGTAATACCGGACTGTATCAATGACTGTGCCGACGGTATTGACCAACGTAAGCTTCTCGCCTGCGTTGGTTAATTTTCCGGTCCATCCGCCAACTGCATTGATCACTGTCGGGTACGCGGCGGAAAATGCATCAACATCGGCTGCGATAACCAAGAAATTGCCGGCGCCGATCATTGTATCGGGGGGCAGCTCAAATTGAACGCCGTCAATGAACCGCCAACCGCCGAGGTTGACCGCGCTGGTTCCTGTGTTATAAAGCTCGATGTATTCCAGTTGAATCGGCTCCGGCTCGTAGGCCAGTTCGTTATGGCCGGGGTGATACATAATCTCATTGATAAGAATTCCTGTATCCGCGGATTCGCCGCTGTTTGAACTTCCGGGGGTTGCCTTTCCTTTGTCAAATTTCTGCCATCCCGGGCCGCCGTTCGGATAGCGTCCATACGATTCGTCAAGGCCCTGACTGCCGAATATAATACTGTCGATGAGCGAACCATCGGATGCAAAAAGGCCTAACTCTTCGCCCCCGGCGGCCAGCTTGAAAATCGTATGCAGAGGCCCTTGTCCAGTATCGCCGTCGGCCCAGACAAGAAGATAGTCTCCCGGCTGGATGGTGGTCTGGGCCGGAGCACTTGAGGGAATCTGAAAGAGGTTAGGGGTATCTAATGCATCTGTTAAATACATTCCGCCGACGTTGATCGGCGTCGTGCCGTAATTGTACAGTTCAAACCAGTCCGGGTATTCTCCGGCTTCTTGAGGATCTTCAATGGAGGTCTTGTTGTCGGCCATAAACTCGTTGATAACGAGCTGGTATCCTGTGTATCCCCACTGTTCTGAAAGGATTGAAAAGTCATGAATATCGACGGCGTTCATCCCGTCAAGATTTGCGCCGCCTAAAGATGTACCCAGCCAGGATTCGGCAAAGACAATCATATCTCCCAGTCCGATGGAACAATCCCCATCAAGATCGCCCACCGGGCAGATGGCGGCACTGAATTTTCCAATGTATAGAACCGCCAAAATGAGAAATCCAAGACGTACCCGCATAAGAATTAATCCTTATTTAAAAAACACCCCATCAGAGAAGATATTCACCACCCTTGTTGAAATAACATAGCAAATCCGTAGGATATTAGTTTATCAAAAACCCTATTAAAAGTCTATACAAAATATAAATCTCGAACTATCTATACAAGAGATGTCAAGATATTTTTATGAAATTGATAAAATCTTGCTTTAAAAGTCAAAAAAAGATATAATCCACAAGTGAAAATTCGGCTCTATTTGGGGATTTACGCTTACGAGGCTATAATTTTACTCTTTTCTCAGGAGAAATGATGAAAAGCTCACGCAGTCTATTGCTAACACGATTTCGAAAATCGTGTTCCCTCCACTCTAATTTTTTAGCAATCGGCGTGTTATTTTTCTTCTTTTTATCCGTCCACGTATTTGCGCAAATTACCATCACCGGCATCACAAATAAGACAGTCTATGACGACAAGGTGTCCTTTACGGTCAATACCGAGGCGGGATATGATTACACGGCGGAACTGAACGGTAAGCCAGTGGCAACCGGTGCCGCTGTTCAGGTAGATATCCCGGACTACCATGAATTGTCTGTTTCCCGCACACAGCAAGCTACCGGCACGGAAGAAAGCGTGTTGATTCAGTTTATTGTTCGTGCCTCAGACCGTGCAAGTACGGAAGTGGGCCTGCCGGTCTGGACTCCGTATCCGATGATTGATTCGGCGTCCGCGGAATTTACAGGCGGCAATTTGACGATCATTGCACCCTCGGTGTATCCGATGGGACTTGAGATCCCCGTTATCGCCCGTGTGAATGATTCAGCCGGAAAACGCATGGGAGTCAACGGATCCGTTTTGGCCGCAGGTTTTGAGGCGTATCCGCTTACCCTGTTTCGCGGGGTGGGGTCAGTCTTTCTTCCGGCGGCAACCGAAGATGGCCCCCTTTTCTATACGGCAAAAATTCAATCGCTTATGACGCCCAAGCAGATTGCCATTGAAGCGACCACACGTTGGCAGACAGTTTCCGGAACCCTTTCTGCTTCTGTGGACTGGGGTGAAAATGCTCGCATTCGGATCAGTGATACATTGACGATTGCATCCGGGGCTACACTTACTATCGGAGCCGGGAGTGTAATCGTTGTCGCGGCGGATGCTGAGATTGCTGTGACAGGACACATCGTTGTTAATGGGACAACTGAGAATCCGGTTGTTTTTACGGCACAAAACAGGACAGCTCCGTGGGGCGGCTTCTTGTTTGAATCCAGCACCAGTCAGGGGGATTTTGCCGGGACGATTTTTACGGCCAGCGGAGCGGATTCAAACTGGGTCAGTAACAATCCCGGACACGGCAGTTTTCACAAACCGCAGCAATGCCTGTTTTATCTGTCGAATGCCGCCCATGTGAACTTGACAGATTGTGCTATGGTGGAAAACAAGGGTCAGTTGGGACACGGTGAAAACGGGTATCTGACTCTGCAACGATGTTTGGTTCAGAAATTTATTACCGGCGGGCAGTACAACGGCGGCTCGGTGGTTATTCAGGACAGTGCGGTGATCGAATTTCCAGTCGCCGGGGCCCCGTTTGCCGACGCTGATAACGATGCGTTCTATTTATCCGGGGGTCCTCATTTTCTGACAGACAGCCTGATCGGCTGGACGCTGGATGACGGGATTGACGCAGGGCAGGGAGCGGAAGGCGCGGTCACCGTTGATGGGTGCTGGTTCGAATCTTCCATTCATGAAGCTATGGCCATCTCATCCGGCCCGCGATACGCAACGGTTACCAATACGGTTGTCATTAACTGCGGGCAGGCGATGGAAAGCGGTTATGACGGTGCGTTTATTGACGCCGACAATTGTTTTTGTACGGGCAACGTGATCGGCGCCCGCTTTGGGGATAATTATGCCAGAAGCTATACCGGTTTTCTGGATGTGAAAAACTCCCTGTTGCTGTTTAACCATCGGGATGTTTGGGGAATGGCGTGGGATACCTGGCAGTGGCATCTGTCGCAGATGGATATTCAGGATAATTATCTCAGTGTCTCCACAGCTTACTATCCGGAAAATACCGTCTGGAATCCGGAAAGTGATCCCGATCAACGGGCGCTGCTGGAGCCTTTTTTGACCACGGCGTCCAGCATTGTTGGAATGGGGATGGCTGTAACCGAAAACAATCACGATATTTCTGAACTTCAGGCCGACACTCAAATACCAGTTCGATTAAGTACGTTTTCAACGGCGTTTATTTCCGTGGATTATACCATTGATACCAACGAAGGAGTTCTTGCTGAAGGGACACTGAATTTTATTCCCGGGCAAACCGTTCAAGTGATTGAATTTGCACGGCCCGCATCTGAGACTCTCCGGCAGCTTCGCATCACCCTGAGCAATCCGGTCAATGCCGAACTGACCGGCTGTTCTTCGGTTCTTTATCAGAAACCCTACAGTCTCAAACAAACATTGGTTGCCGAAGGCGATCAGTGGCAGTATTTCAAAGGAACAAGCGAGCCGGAAGCTGACTGGAATCTGCCGGAGTTCACTCCGGGTGAGGCCTGGCTGACGGGGCCGTCGGGGTTTGGTTATGAGACCGGTACGGGATATGGAACCTGCATTGCTACGGACCTGACCGATATGAAGGGCAGTTATTACAGCGTTTATGCCCGCAAGCTCTTCTGGATTGATGATCCGCAGCGCGTGAAGAGTCTGAATCTGGGGATGCGGTGGGATGACGGTTTTATTGCCTATATCAATGGCCAGCCTGTTGAAAATCAGTATGGGCCGCTCAATCCCGCATACGATCAGCCTGCAAACACCAACGATCATGAGGCTTGCTGCAGTTGTGAGCCGGACCCGTTTGACCTTTCTTCTTTTGCCGACTTACTTGTTCCAGGCTATAATGTTCTGGCTTTGCAGGTCCATAATACGTCACTGGGCAGTTCAGATTTCCTCTTTATTCCTGAACTGTTCTGTACTATTTCTCCCGTGCCGGGAGATATCGAGCCGGATGGAGATATTGACCTCAATGACTTTGCGATCTTTTCGGAGGCATGGCTTGCAGAAGAGGGACAGACTCCCTATCTTCCCGCCTGTGATATTGACAGCTCCTCTGATGGAATCATTAATCTGTTGGATTTGGCTATCTTTTCTGCGAACTGGCTGGCAGGCGTGTAATCGAATACGGATTGAGTCTGTGAGCGGCAGATTCCTGTACGTTGTACGAATCAGAAGGGCAGCACGTGTGTTTGATATGATGGTTTTGAAAAAGTAGGGGACAAAAGATGTCCTTTCTTTTGTCCCCCGTTTTACAAGAAGGGTCTATTATCCATTAAAGTCCGAGAAGTCATTTCCCAACGGGAGTGGATCGTTGACGGCGGACTTGTTTTGGGTCTTTTGTTTGCCGCTGGC
>JAFGQP010000315.1 GCA_016935635.1 Sedimentisphaerales bacterium | reverse complement strand
GAATGCATGAAGACACGCAAGAAACCCATTACCAATGAGCAGGTTGGCAGTCGTTCGGCCATCTGCTGCCACCTGATGAATCTGGCGTATCGTTATCATCAGGCGATCAAGTGGGATCCGGCAAAATGTGCGTTTGCCGGCGGAACCGGCAATCCTGAATGGATTGGCCATCACTACCGTGATTACAAGAAAAAAGCGTAATTGCTGTCCGACTATATTAAGCCCGTTTGGTTGTGCAATATCATGACCAAACGGGTTTTTTATTGCCGCCGCATCGATGAATCAACTTTAGTCCCACCGGGAAATCATTGTATATCAGGATAGAGCAGATATTTCTGTCGGATGGGCAAAAATGCGTCAAGCTGTTTTTGTGCCTGGGCTTTGATGTCATCCAGAGACTTTTGCTCGGTGATGGCGATGCGGATTTGGTCGGTGCCGCACAGGCGGTCAAAGTGCGATTGCCGCCATTGGAACTCTTTTGGATACATCTTGCAGGCGGTCTGGACAAGATGGACGCCGCTCCAGAACGGATTCAGGAGCTGTCGGTCGGTGACGGTGATTTGCACGCCGGAGCATTCCTGGTTGGCATGCTTGGAGGCGGTGGGGGTGAAGCGTACCGGTGCAAACCGCAGGCCAGGCAGATTGGCCTTGTTCAATTCCGCCGCGAAGGCTTGGGCATCAATCCAGGGGGCGCCGCATTGCAGGAATGGCTGGTCCGTCCCCCGGCCTTCGGATAGATTCGTTCCTTCCAGCAGGCAGATGCCGGGATAAACCGCCGCCGCGTCGAGGCTGGTCATATTGGGGGAGGGCTTGGTAAATGCAAGTCCCGTCTGGTCATACCACTGGCTGCGCTGATAATTGGCCATTTCAATTACAGTCAGGTCTGCCTGTACGCCGTCTTTGAGCCATTTTTGGCCATTAAACAACCGGGCCAATTCGCCGATGGTCATGCCGTGCCGGACGGGGATAGGATACAAACCGACAAAGGATGCGAAATCTTGATTAAGGATATTGCCCTGAACGCTGACGCTGTTAATGGGGTTGGGCCGGTCCAGTACCACAAACGGCTTGCCGCATTCGGCGGCTGCTTCCATGGCATAGGCCATCGTGTAAATGTAGGTGTAAAACCGTGCCCCGATATCCTGAATATCGAATACCAGCACATCGACTTTGGCCAGCATCTCCGGCGTGGGTTTGTTTGTCTTTCCATACAGGCTGTAAATCGGGATGCCGTTGAAAGACGCGTCGGTCACTTTGACCCCATCCTGGGCGACGCCTTCAAATCCGTGTTCAGGCCCAAATAGTGCCGTGACCGAGACGTTTTCCATTTGGCCGAAAACATCAACGATGAATTGGCCTTTGCTGCTGCGGGCGGTGTGATTGGCGACGATGCCGACGCGTTTATTTTCGAACAGGCTGTGGTATGCTTTGATCTGGTCCAGTCCCGTTCGGACGGGCTGCGGCTCGACAGGCACAACGGCCAGGCACAGGGCGGCTAAAACTCCGACAACAGTAAACATCATCTCAAACTCCCTAAAATGCGGCAATCCGGCTTGATTCACATCTGACTTCCAGTATAATGACTGCCTGACAAAATGCCAATTAATTTCGAGAACAAACGATGACCTACACGATTCGAACTGCAGCAGCCTCCATCGGTTTGGCGATTCTGGCCGGATGTTATGAAAAAGCCCCGACCGAGGTTCCCGTTTTCCCCAGGCTGGCTGAATCCGCACAAGCACCTGCCCCCGACTTTTCGCAGATTGATACCCTTGTCCAGGGCGAAATCGCACAGGGGCATTTCCCCGGCGCCGTGGTGCTGGTGGGGCAGGGGGACAAGACCCTGTATTACAAGGCCTTCGGTAGCAGTGTCAACACGCCATTCCAGGAGCCCATGCAGCAGAACACGATTTTTGATATCGCTTCTCTGAGCAAACCGGTTGGGACTGCACCATCGATCCTGATTCTGGCCGAACAGGGGAAAATTCATCTGGACGATGAGGTCGCTAAGTATCTGCCTGCATTTGCCTGCAGCGGCAAGGAAAAAGTGCAGATTAAGCATCTGTTATCCCACACCTCCGGCCTGCCAGCCTATACCGATGCGGCAGCCATCAGCAGGGAATACGGCCCTGTTTGTCCGGATAAGGTACTGGACAGGATTTGTTCTCTGAAAGCCCTGAACGAGCCGGGGACGACATTTCGCTATAGCTGCCTCGGTTATATTACGCTGGGCAGGATTGTTGAGATTGTCTCCGGCCAGCCGCTGGATGCATTCGCCCGGGACAATATTTTTGTGCCGCTGGGGATGACCAGCACCCGTTATAATCCGCCGCTCCCATGGCGGGAGCGGATTGCGGCCACAACGCTGCAGGGAGACGCGCTCCTGCGAGGCAGTGTGCATGACCCGCTGGCAGCGCTAATGGGGGGCGTATCCGGGAATGCCGGCATATTTTCTACGGCACAGGACCTGGCCGCCTTTTGCCGGATGCTGCTCAATGAAGGGCAGGGCAACAGTCGCCGGATACTGGGCAGCGAATCAGTGGCGTTATTGACGACCGAGCAGGCCCTGGGCCGGGCCTATGGCTTTGATGTCAGCAGTTCGTATGCCGGCATGAAAGGGGACTACCCCAATCCGAAGGCCTTCTGTCACAGCGGCTATACCGGAACGTCTATCGTCTGCGACCCCGATGCGAACGTGTTTATCATCATCCTGACCAACCGGGTGCATCCCGATGACAAAGGCTCCGTTGGCCCGGTTCGCAAAGAGATTGCCACTATCGTGGGGCGGTGGGTGGCGAGGCAGTTTGAATAAGCGATATGGAAACGCCTCCATCCAAAACGATTCTTTCAAAAGCTCTGCAG
>JAFGQP010000314.1 GCA_016935635.1 Sedimentisphaerales bacterium | reverse complement strand
GTCCGCTGCTGATTCTTTCTGATCCACAGCAAAGTGATTCTGGCAGGACTTTTTTCTGCCGCATCATTACTCAAAAAGGACCATATTGGTCGAAAACAGCTCGGATTGCAGCAATTACCGGAGCCATGAATATCGCAACCGGGAAACCAGCGACAGCCAGCAGTATTTACAGCGACAGTTATACGCCTGATAAAGCGGTCGATAATACGTATAGTACATTCTGGAATAGTGCAGTTGACGATACCAGTCCATGGTTGCGATTGGACTTGCAGACTAATGTATCTCTTGGCAGCATCACTTTTATCAATCGGGCCACGGCAACATCCTCTTTACTGGCTCGGCTGAGTGATTTGCAGGTTGATGTGATGGATACTATTGGAGCCGTCTGTTTTACTTCCACGCTGATTAATCCGGCCGATGTGGAGGTTATCGAAACACTCGGATCGAATGGAGAGTTAACATACCCTTTTCCCGAAGCAGTAACAGGCCGGTATGTTCGGGTCTCGAAAAAGACCGGCACGGGGCAGAGCTATTCGGACGCACAGGCTAATATTGCCGAGATAAAGGTCTTTGAAGCCTTGCCGCTTCCCGCCGCACCGATGTTTTTGTCAGCCGTGGCGGGACATGGAATCATCTCTCTTGACTGGATGGATAGCACCGGATCCGATTGTTCACATTATGTCGTCTATCGCTCCACAACGCCGGAAACAGGATATATTCGAGTTGCGGAAGGACTAACAGAAAGTAATTTTATTGATTCAGATAATCTGAATTTGCTGACGCGCTATTATTATCAGGTTCGAGCCAAAAATGATGCCGGGCATTTATCTGGATTTTCCAATGAAGTATCTGCGTTTCCACAAATCTCACCGGCCATCCCAACTGGCCTCAAAGCGGTTTCCGACGATAAAGCTGTTCATCTTGTCTGGGATCAGAATACCCAGCCGGATTTTGCCGGTTTCAGGCTCTATCGCAGTCGATGGGCTGCGGGGAGATATGACCTTATTGCGAATATATTATCAAGTTCCGCGTTTCTGGATAATGGTGTTGACAATGGCAAAACTTATTATTATGCCGTTACAGCGATTAATGATGAGGGGGCAGAATCCGCATTTTCACAGCATATAGAGATTGTCCCCAATAAGCCGGTGAATGCCGCCCTGAATAAACCGACATCAGCCAGCAGTTTTTATAGCAGTTCAGCGCCGGAATACACAGTAGATGGTCAGGCCTTGGATTATCCCTATATCTGGCATTCGGGGCGATATGACACGGATATTGAGCCGTGGATACGTATTGATCTTCAACAATGTTCTCGAATCCAACAGATGATTATCTATAATCGAATTAATCCGGGAACCTATTCACGAAATCGTGATTTTGACCTGGATATTCTGGATGACAGTGGTGCTCTTGCATGGTCGAATTATGATGAATCAACCGGCCAGGGAACCCTGCTTAATCAGAGCAACTGGATGAATAACCCGGCTGTTATTGAGTTTGTTGTTCCCTCCGGCATCTCGGGACGATATGTTGTACTGACCAAGCGAAGCGGATTGGTTGGCGATTCGGCAACCGCTAATATTGCTGAAATCGAGGTTTTTTGCGGAAAATATATCGCAACGGTGACGGGATTGTCGGCATCTGCTGGTATAACTGGTATTCATCTGAATTGGAATAATCATCCAGATCCTCTGGTTACATACCGAATATATCGTAGAGCTGACAGTCAGACGGATTCTGTCCTATTAGCAGAATCTAATGTGTCCATGGGTTATGTTGACCATGATATTTGTCCAGGTGTGTCTTACCATTATATTGTTACGGCGATCAATGCTGACGGTAATGAATCAGGATATTGCAATGAACAAACAGCAGTATTCACAGTGAGGGCCGATCTGAATGGGGATAAAAACGTTGATTTGAGGGATTTCAATATCCTGAGCCAACAGTGGTTATCTGAAAGCTCCATTCTGCCCTCAGCAGATATTGATCCTGAAGGAGGTGATAAATGGGTAAATTTCAGCGACCTGTGGATTCTGGTTCAGTACTGGAGACAATGGCATTGATGCATGATTTTTCGAATATTCAGGTATAAATGGAGCAGAAATAATGGATATCTTTCAAAATCGTTATATTATTTTTGCAGGGATAGCAGTCTTTTGGATTGGTTTGGCAAGTGCTGAAACACTGCATGTTGGCTCCCTTTCAACCCTGCAATCAGCCATTGATAGTGCCTCTCCCGGCGACCGCATTATTGTGGCAGATGGAATTTATACCACCACAAATCCCATTCATATAAGGCGGGCTGGAACGGAGGACAAACCGATTATCGTGGAGGCGACGACAGTCGGCGGCGTGACCCTTGGGGGCACTCATGGCTTTACCCTGGATAAGCCTGCTGCCTGTATTCACATCAAGGGCTTCCGATTTACACATGCCGCCGGGGGCAATACCATCAATTCCGGAGCAACCTTCTGTCAGTTTACACGCAATATCTTTGAATGTTCCGGCAGGGGGTATTATCTCCAAATCGCCGGGTATGATGCTCAAATCAGCTATAATGAATTTCGTAATAAAAGCACCGTTGGCAATATGATCGATGTCCGGGGTACAGGCGGTCAGGTTGCTCGGCGAATCTGGATTCACCATAACTATTTTCACGATTTCACCAATGCCGGGGCCAATGGGGCCGAAACCATCCGATTTGGATTAAGCGGTCTGAGCATGTCCACAGGCAATGGATTGATAGAGCATAATCTGTTTGTCCGCTGCAGAGGTGAAAATGAGTTGATTTCCAACAAATCCTGTGGTAATACGTATCGATATAATACCTTCCTGGATTCGGCCGGTGCTCAGCTTACCCTGCGGCATGGTAATGACTGCTTGGTGTATGGCAATTATTTTCGCAATACTGATGGACTTCGTATCTATGGCGACCGTCATCGAATCTTCTCCAATTACTTTGAATCGAATACCAAAGGAATTGACATGGGCAACGGCGATGGTGAAGTAACTAATGGATCTGCCTTGACCTGC
Source organism: Sedimentisphaerales bacterium (assembly GCA_016935635.1). GTDB lineage: Bacteria > Planctomycetota > Phycisphaerae > Sedimentisphaerales > Anaerohalosphaeraceae > Anaeroglomus. The sequence continues at coordinate 4,374 of JAFGQP010000314.1, read as the reverse complement.
CATGACCGTCCGGATGATTGTATTTTTGTATTTAATACGTTTATTAATAATAAGGTACATTACCAGATGGGCGGACGGAAGGATGGCCTCGGGGCCAGAGATGTCACGGTGGCTAATAATATCATGCAGGGCGGTGGCATTATGGCTGCAATCAGCAAGACGGCACCCTACACCGGAACATGGAGCGGTAATATCGAATGGAAAACCGGTGGAGCGGGAGAAATGCCCCCTGAAGGATTTAAGACCGTCGATCCGCTTCTGGCTGCCGATGTCAATGGAATATATCTTCTCCAATCGGGCAGTCCCGCCATAGCTTCGGCGATCGGAGCCTATCCTTATGTCACTGTCGATATGGATGGACAACGGCGGGATGAACATCCTGATGTGGGTGCGGATGAGTATTCCAAATCGCCGGCTTCCCACAAAGCGTTGACTATTGAGGAGGTTGGTCCTTTTTGTAAACAATCTGCGATTACTGAATAACATGAAATAAGTGAATAAAAACGTCCCTACCCTGACAGGAAAGGCTGATTATGGCAGACAGATTCGTAATCATCATTTTGCTAATACTTTCTTTGACGACAAATTCATTTTCAATGAACACATCATCAAACGAGAATCCAATTTCCGGGATTGAGATCACCGAACGGCAAAAACAGCCGGATATGGCCTGGTGGCGTGACTCGATGCAAAATCGTGACCAGCGGATTGCGTGGTGGCATCAGGCCCGCTTCGGCATGTTTATCCACTGGGGGGCGTATTCTCAGGCCGGTGGCGAATGGAAAGGCCAGCCTGTCAGCGGCTATGCCGAGCACATGATGCGAAAATGCAAGATTCCTCGCGAAGTTTATCTCAAGGAGGTTGTTTCCAGTTTTAATCCGATTCAATATAATCCCGCTGAATGGGTTTCAATGGCCAAAGCGGCTGGCATGGGCTATATTGTCATCACCTCGAAACATCATGATGGCTTTGCCATGTACGATTCAAAAGTGTCGGATTATGATATTGTGGATGCCACCCCGTATGGAAAAGATATTCTGGCACAATTGCGGGATGAGTGTCTCAAGCAGGGTATCAAATTCGGTGTTTATTATTCCCACGCGTTTGACTGGGAACACCCGGATGCCCCCGGTAACGACTGGGACTATCAAAATCCTGGCGGCGACCTGGGTCTGTTCGGCGGGCGGGATTGGTATAAACAGCACCCGGAAATGGTTCCCCGAATTCAAAATTATGTTGATAACAAATCCATTCCACAGGTACGCGAACTGATTCGAAATTACCATCCATCGATTATCTGGTTTGATACGCCCAGCAAACTGCCGCCTTCGGAAGTCCTGCGAGTCCTTAAGGCCGTGCGGGAAGAAACGCTGGATACGGTTGTTAATAGTCGAATCGGCGGCGATGGGGGCAATTACGGGGATTATCGTTCAACCGCTGACCGGCCAGCCGAATTTGCCCCTGTCAAAGAATTCGACTGGGAAGGAATTCCGACCACCAATGAATCGTATGGCTACAGCAAACATGACCACAGTCATAAACCGGCAGGTCATTTTATTCAGCTTCTGGCCAAGGCGGTCAGCCGCGGCGGAAATCTGATGATGAATATTGGTCCCATGGGCAATGGCCAGTTTGCACCGGAAGATATTGCGATTCTCAACAGCATTGCGGATTGGATGAAGTACTATAAGCATACCGTTATCGGAATGGAGCGTTCTCCACTGCCGGTACAAAATTGGGGCGCAGTCACCTGCAAATACAACACCTTATATCTCCATGTCTTTGACTGGCCGGCAGACCGGAAGCTGATTTTTGGCGGTCTTAAAAATCAGGTCAGTTCGGTTCACTTGCTTGATCATGATCGACAGGTTGAACTTGCTACCAAACGATTGAATCAAATGGATGTCGAGATCTCCCTTCCTGAACAGGCGCCTGATACAGCCGATAGTGTAATTAAAATGATCGTTCAAGGGAAACCCGCAGTTTCAGAATCAAGACTGCTGCTGACCAATACTCCTGTCAATCGCCTGCATGTATTTGACAGCAATAAACATGACGGCATACGTTTCAAGGATGGCAAAAAGAATAATGACTGCACCATAGGCTGGCGAGGCCCGGATGCGGTTATTGCCTGGAATATCCGTGTCCATGAACCGTCGAAATTTGAGATCAGGCTGTTGAGTGTCGAGTCGCAATCCCTGGAAGCGTATGAGGGTACTTACGAGCTGGCAATCGATCAACAAATATTTTCCGGACCCGTCAATCGGAAAAATGCTTATACAAATGTGGGAAAGATCAGCTTAAAACCCGGCGAATATGTGGTTGCCATCCGTCCCTTGAAAGCAGAAGGTGATGAACTGGTTGCCCTTCGTGGCATTGAGATGCTTCCAATCCGGTAAATAGGACAAAAATGTGTATTGACCTGTATGAAAAGGACAGATAAGATGAAGACAAGAAAAGGATTGCCCTGGCTTTTTGCCGCGATAAGTGCGGCAATACTCTGGATTCCGGCAAAATGTGCAGCAAAAGAACTCATGGTCTCCTCTCCTGATGGAAATGTCCATGCAGTGTTGGAATTTAATGAAGAACAGGGGACGCTGACTTATAAAGTACAAAGCCGTGGTCAGGAGATTATTACATCCAGTTCCATCGGTATGAATACCGACAAAGGGGATTTCCGCTCCGGCATGAAATGGGTGGACGCTTCCGTTAAAGAGATTGACCAGACATATGCACTTCCTCAAGGCAAGGTATCAACCTATCATAATCATGCAAATGAACAGACAATACGGTTTAATAAAGATAATCATGAGATGTTAGTACTATTTCGTGCCTATAATGATGGGGTGGCGTTCAGTTTTGTATTTCCTGGAACAGGAAATATTTCGATCCTCGAAGAAAATAGTAATATCTCATTAACCGGAGAGAATTTTACTTATTGGGGTCAGAATCACCCCAATAATTATGGGTATGAATCAGCTTTAGGAACAATTACCGGAGACAGAATGTCCAATCCTGTTCTGGCTCATCTTAAGGACCGGGACCACTTTGTCCTGATGGCTCAGGCTGCCACCGGCGGTCATTACATCCAGCCGCATTTTGTACGGTCGGGATCCAGTTTCCGTTTCACTTTCCCTTTGGATCAGGCCAGATTAGGCCCTGTGCGTACTGTGCTGCCGTTTCACTCACCCTGGCGAATGATTATCATTTCGCCGAGGACTCCAGCAGGGATTGTGGAATCTTATCTTGCGGAAAATCTCAATCCGCCGACTCATCCTGCCTTGCGGAATCTGGATGGAAAACCTAAAGACTGGATCAAGTCCGGCCGGGTCATGTGGGACTTTATCGCTAAAGATGGCGATAAACCGAAAATGTGGATTGATGCGGCCGCTGAAATGGGCTGGGAATACTATATGGCCGATGCAGGATTTGCTGATCGCTGGGGAGGAGAACAAGCGGTTCGACCGATTACGGAGTATGCAGCTTCTAAAGGAATTGGCGTGTTAGGCTGGGCTCATACACGGGAATTTAATACCCGCCAAAAGGCTGCTGAGACCATGCGTCGTTATGCAGTAATGGGGCTTAAGGGCGCCAAGATAGATTTCTTTGATCATGACACTCTATCCGATCCACCGAATCGGGTTACGGCGGATTATGAAGATACCCAGCAGAGTTTGCAGATGAGGGATTGGATTTTTGACTTGGGCATCCAAAACCAGTTCCTTCTGGAATTGCACGGCAATACGATTCCGACAGGAGAACGGCGAACATTTCCCAATCTGATGACTCTGGAAGGGGTTAATGGAATGGAAAAACGAACTCCAACCGTAACAAACGATTTGACCATTCCCTATGTCCGAAATGTGATGGGGCCGGTCAGTTATACCATCATTCGATTCAGCAAATCCCCCGGCTCTCATGCCTACCAGATGGCCATGTCCATCGTCTATGAGGCCGGCCTGATGATTTATGCCGAGCACGGCAAAACGCTTCTTGACTGGCCTGGCAGCGAGATGATCAGGGACGTTCCCTCCAGTTGGGACCAGACGAAATTTATTGAGGGGCTGCCCTCCGAATATATTATCATAGCTCGGCGCAAAGGGCAAGACTGGTTTATCGCAGGGATGACGTCTGCGCCCCGCACGGTGAATATTACCCTGGATTTTCTGCTCGATGGGAAACAATACAATGCTCTTGTTTTTCGAGACAACACCCATACTACCATGCACAGGGAAACGCGCACCGTAAATCGCGAGACTCTCCTATCGATCAATCTCCTTCAAAACGGAGGTTTTGCTGTTCGACTCAAGCCAGCCAATCCTTCTGATTGAATCAAAACACAGAACAAATATAAACTGGTTACCCCTTTAGAAT